>URVD01000231.1 GCA_900551195.1 uncultured Collinsella sp. | reverse complement strand
ATCCCCGCCGTGCTCGGCATTGTCATTAACGAGCTCACGCGCGGATGGGGACACGAAAAACTCTCCCCCGCACTCTCGCCCGCCTGTAAGTTCATGATGATGGGCGTCATCGCGTCCAACTCCACCGCTATGAGCGAGTACGTGCTACACATGAATGCGGTGCGCCTGGAAGTCGCCCTCTTTATTTTGACCTTCGCCATCAGCGGCTTTGTCGTCGGCATTCTGGTCGCCCGCGCGTTGCACCTGCCGTATAGCGAGACGACCACCATGTGCTTTACCTGCGGCATGCGCAATATCTCTTCGGGCGCCGTCATCGCCACGCAGTACTTTCCAGGCGAAGTCGTGTTTCCCGTCATGTGCGGAACGCTGTTTCAGCAGGTGCTCGCCTCGGTTATCGGACATCTCTTTGAGCGACTGACCGGCGAGGAGCGCGCCGCCCAGCGCAAGCGGGTCGAGGCCGGTCGCGATGCCATGGGACGCTAGACTGTCCGCATTACGCGGGTGATAGTCTTGCTATACGAGCGTTTCCAGATGCGCACGCAGGCGATCAGCATCGATATCGAGCGTGGTCTCGGCATTAACCTGGGCCAAACGATAGCCGACAAAGTAGGGCGAAACCACCCAACGCGGAAGCGCCTTGGCAATGGTCCGGCCGTCCATGTGGTAGAAGAACAAGTTGTACGACTCCGCGCGGCCGCCGTGGTGCTCGTGCAGGATATAGTGCAGGGCCACCTGAATCGCATCGGCAAACAGGTCCGCTTCGGCTTGGTCGCGGGCGTCGTCGCTGGCGGCGATTCCCTGTGGAGCCGAGACGTTAACCTCAAAGAATCCCATAATCGGTTCGGTTGAGATGTTGACCGAGATTCTCCCCTGTTGCCAAACATTGATGCCTTCGAAATTGGCGGAAGCCAGCGAAGCATAGCCGTCTTCCTGCTCCAAGCCCACAATCTGCATGTGTGGATGGACGAGGCTGCCGCCCGAAAGCGGGCCTTTGTTCTTGTACATGAGCACACTGCGGTACTGTTGGGAATCGAGCATCTGCTGCCAACAGCCCAGGGCAAACCGCATCACATGATGCAGCTCATCCGGTTCATAGGTCGCCAGGTCGGCGTCGTGATTGGCAGACTCGATCAATACGGTCTGACGGGTGGCCCGCAAGGTCTTGAACTTATTCTCGAGCCAGATGCAGTCACCATCGCGCTGGATGACGCTGGCGAGCCCCTCCGTATCACAAAAGGGGCACGCGGTGCCAGGGCGACGATTATCGTCGGGCTTACCGCTCGCCTGCTGAACGTCAAATACCAGTGCCACAGGTTACACCTCCAGCGGCACGATCTTGGTGCCATGCAGCTCGGAGACGCCAAGTGCTGCCGCCACGGTATCGCGGTTGGCCGTGGAAATGCCGCCACCGGGAAGGATGGTCAGGCGGTCGTCCGCGTACTCGATCAAGCGGACCAGGTTTTCGAAGTTGTCCTCGATCGGCGTATCGGCAGCACCACCGTGCGTCAGAATGCGTGTGACGCCACAGTCGGCGAGCGTATCAATGGCGTCCAGCTGAGCCTCGGGCGAGAGCTGGTCAAACGCCATGTGGAAAGTGATGTCGATAGGATCGCGCTTGCACTCCTCGGTCGCGCAGCCCGCAGCCATCACGAAGGCGCCAAGCGTAAGTTCGTCGAGCGCCCATCCGCCAGCGCAGGGCTTGCAGCAGCCAAAGACCAAGCCGTCAACGCCCGCACTCACGGCAAGGCCCAGATCCATCTCCATCATACGCAGCTCGTCCTGGTTGTAGTGAAAGTCGCCGCCACGCGGGCGAATCATGCACATCACCCGTGCATCGTGCTCGTGAGCATAGTTGGTCGTAGCGCTGATAACGCCGGCCGAAGGCGTAGTGCCACCAACGGCAAGGTTGTCGCACAGCTCGATACGCCTTGCACCGGCATCGATAGCCGCCGGCACCCGCTCAAAGTTCTCGGCACAAAACTCGTACAGCATAGATAGACCCCCAAAG
>URVD01000230.1 GCA_900551195.1 uncultured Collinsella sp. | reverse complement strand
CGTCAGATTGCCGCTTAGGGGCGTTTGCAGCGTCGAGCAGTTACGCGGTTTGGTAAAACCGCGTAACTACAGAGCCTCGAGTGCGTTGGCGATGCGCTTCATGGCGGCATCGGCGGATGCTTGGTCGGGCGCCTCGGCCAGCACGCGGATAACCGACTCGGTTCCGCTCTTGCGCACGAGCACGCGGCCCTCGCCTGCCAGCGCAGTCTCGGCCTCGGCGATGGCGTTCTGCACGCCCATGTTCTCGAGCGCGGCGTCCTTATCCGCTACGCGCACGGCAACCTGCGCCTGCGGCAGCAGCTTGCACGGAGCCGTGAGCTGCGAGAGCGTCTCGCGCTCGGCACGAATCACTTCCATCACGCGCAGCGAGGTCATAATGCCGTCGCCCGTGCGCTCGATATCGCCAAAGATCGTATGGCCTGTCTGCTCGCCGCCCAGGCTGTAGCCGCCCTCGCGCATCTTGGCATACACGTGACGGTCGCCCACGCCGCTGGTCACGGCGCTCAGTCCGGCAAGCTCCAGCGACTTGACCAGACCAAAGTTGCTGGCGATCGTCGGCACCACGGTACCGCCCGAAAGGCGACCGTGCTTGTTCAGATACACGCCACACACGTACAGGATCTGGTCGCCGTCTACCACGCGACCGCGCTCGTCAACGGCCAAGCAGCGATCGGCATCGCCGTCATAGGCAAAGCCCACGTCCAGGCCCTGCTCCACCACGTGGCGCTGCAGGCGCTCCATATGCGTGGAGCCGCAGTCGACGTTGATGTTAAAGCCATCGGGCGCGGCGTTGATCACGCGCACGTCGGCACCGAGCGCGTCAAACACCGGCTTGGCCACCGAGGAAGCCGAGCCGTTGGCGCAGTCGATACCGATCTTGACGCCCTGCAACGAAAAGTTCGCGCTGGCGATGAGCGAAGCGATGTAGCGGTTGCGGCCCTGCATATAGTCCACCGTGGCGCCGATGTGGTTGCCCGTGGCCAGCGGTACCTCGCTCTTGCCATCGATGTAGTCTTCGATGAGCTCCAGTACGTCCTCGTCCATCTTAAAACCGTCGCTATTGACGAGCTTAATGCCGTTATCGCAAAACGGGTTGTGGCTCGCGCTGATCATGATGCCGCAATCGAAGCAGCCTTCCACGGTCTGATGCGCTACGCCCGGCGTGGGGATCACGTGCAGCATATAGGCGTCCGCACCGCTCGCGACCAGGCCACTCACCAGCGCCGCCTCGAACATATAGCTCGAGCGACGGGTGTCCTTGCCCACGATGACGCGCGCCTTGCGCTCGCGGTTGGCGCCGTAATACCAGCCCACAAAACGGCCAATCTTATAAGCGTGCTCTACCGTCAGCCCAACGTTGGCCTCACCGCGAAAGCCGTCGGTGCCAAAGTACTTCATATCTTACTTATCCTGTTCGAACGTTTGAGCGGTCGGCGTGGTACGAACCTTAAGCTCCTTGTGCCCAGAGTCCTTCGAAGTCGTGACCGTGTACTCAACCTTTATGTCTTGTCCAAGAAGCATGTGGACACCGCCCCATGCAACCTTCAAGCCATCGTGCGTCGCTTCGTTCATCTCGATAGAACCGGAGCCCGAAGTCTTAATGTCCGAAATGCTGCCTCCCGCAGGAGCATAGAGATAAAGCCTCAGTACCTCATCATCAATATCCTGGCTAATGCCGTTATGGCCCTGGAAATAACCAGGCATCTCGGCCTTCTCCTGGGGGGTCATCGTGTTCTTGAGCGAGGTGGTCACTCGATACGTCGTCGAGCCATCGGCATTTTCAACCGAAGAATCGATGGTGACTCGCTTATCGAGGAACCAATCCATCTTTGAATAACTGTAGTTGTTCACATAGACGCCCAAGATCGGAGCCTCCGACGTATCGGCTTGGAGGGCGCCCGATATTCCAAGGGCCTTCGCGGCCTTTTCCTCGTCATCGTTTCTCGAATACATGAGGATGCGACCCTCGGAAGCACCCTTTTCGATGGCTCCAGCAATCTTAGCAATATCGCTGGAGCCCAGTTCGTCCACGATCTTGTTAAAAGCCGATCCGGCAACCGCCG
>URVD01000229.1 GCA_900551195.1 uncultured Collinsella sp. | reverse complement strand
GAGCGTGGCCAGCTGGTCGGCAGCGGCGGGACGGTAGACGTCGCACGCTGCGAGCAACGGCGAGCGGCCCTGCTTCTTGAGCAGGTAGGCAAGCTTTACGGCTGCCGTGGTCTTACCGGAGCCCTGCAGGCCCACGAGCATGATGACATTAGGAATGCGATTGCTAAAAACGAGCTTACTCTCGGTGGAGCCGAGCATCTCGGTGAGCTCGTCGAGCACGATCTTGACGACGTTTTGCGCCGGCGACAGCGACTCCATGACCTCGGCGGTCATGCAGCGCTCCTTGGTCTTGGCAACGAACTCCTTGACGACCTTAAAGTTAACGTCGGCCTCGAGCAGCGCCATGCGAATGTCGCGCATGGCCGAAGTGATATCGGCCTCGGTCAGCTTACCCTTGCCGCGCAGGCGGTCAAATGTGTCGTTGAGGCGATCGCTCAGAGAATCAAACACTAGTCACTCCTTAATTGGACTCGCCCACCAGGGCGCGGCAGAAATCTTTGGCGTTAAACTCCTGCAGGTCATCGACCTGCTCGCCCACGCCGATGCGCAGGATCGGGAGCTTGAGCTTCTCGGCCACGGCCATGGCGATACCGCCCTTAGCCGTGCCGTCGAGCTTAGTCATGATAATACCGTCCAGGCCCAGCGCCTCGTTAAACTCGAGCGCCTGGTTCAGACCGTTCTGACCAGTGGCGGCATCGATCACAAGCACGACCGAAACCGGCATGGGACCGGAGGCCATATTGGCGGCGCGCTTACGGGTCACATTGACCACCTTGGCAAGCTCGCGCATGAGCTCGGGGCTCGTGTGCAGACGGCCGGCGGTATCGATGAGCACCAGGTCGCTGCCGCGCTTATCGGCCTCGTCAAGTACGTCATAGCACACGCTCGCCGGATCGGAGCCGCGGTCACGCTTGATAACCGGTACGCCGGCGCGCTGGCCCCACACATCGAGCTGCTCGATGGCGGCGGCACGGAAGGTGTCGGCCGAACCGATCACCACGTTCTTGCCGCGGGCGGCCATGGCGCTCGCAATCTTGCCGACCGTGGTGGTCTTGCCGGCACCGTTAATACCGACAAACAGCACGCAGCTCGGCGTATCGGCGAACGGATCGCGCTCGACGGGCACAAAATGGCCCTCGAGCTGCTCGGCCAGGGCGCGACGAAGCTGCGGGGCGGTCTTGAGGTTCTTCTTGGCGGCGGCATCGCGCAGGTCATCGGAGACCTGAATGGCGACCTCGGCACCCATGTCACCCATGACGAGGGTGTCCTCAAGGTCCTCCCAAAAATCCTCGTCGACCTCACCGCCAAAATAGAAGACCTCGTTAAGGGCCTCGCGGCTGCGCTCAAGTCCGCGTGAGAGTGCGTCAAAGAATCCCATTATGCATTCACGACCTTTCCAGTTTCGCGATCGAGTTTTTGCGAGACGACGCGACTGACGCCGTCGGCTTGCATCGAGACGCCGTAGAGGACGTCAGCATCCTCCATAGTACGGCGCTGATGCGAGATTACCAAGAGCTGCGTATCGGAACGCAGCACATCGAGCGCGCCGATGAGCTTAGACAGGTTGGCGTCGTCGAGCGCCGCCTCGACCTCGTCCAGCACATAGAACGGCACCGTGCGCGTGCGGTACACGGCAAAGAGCAGTGCGAGCGCCGTCAGGCTCTTCTCGCCACCCGACATGAGCATCATCTTGGTGATGCGCTTGCCGCGCGGTTGGGCCACGACCTCGATACCCGTCTCGGCCGGGTGCTCGGGGTCGGTCATCTCCAGATGAGCCTGGCGGCCCGGGAAGAGCATGGCGAAGATCTCGCGGAAATTCGCATCAACCTTCTCAAACGTCACCAGGAACGCCTTGCGCATCTTGCGGTCGATGGCCACCGTGATCTTGGTGAGCGCCTTGCGCGCGCTCTCCAGATCGGCAAGTTGCTCCTCGATGTAATCGGCACGGCGCTTGAGCTGCTCGTACTCCTCGGCGGCGTCCGGGTTGATGGTGCCCATGTTCGCGATGCGGCGTCGCAGCTTGAACGCCGCGTCCTCGGTGGCGCCGCGATCCTCCAGCTCCGGCGTCTCGAGCGCGCGGTCGAGCGGAA
>URVD01000228.1 GCA_900551195.1 uncultured Collinsella sp. | reverse complement strand
TGGGGTCGAGCGGAATCACCGCAACCTCGTACGGGGCAACGGAGACCGGCCAAACGATGCCGTGCTCGTCGTTGTGCTGCTCCACGACGGCAGCGAGCGAGCGAGACACGCCAACGCCGTAGCAACCCATGATAAGCGGCTTCTCCTTGCCGTCCTCGTCCATAAAGGTGGCACCCATGGCCTCGGAGTACTTGGTGCCCAGCTGGAACACCTGAGAGACCTCGATGCCGCGGGCAGCAGAGAGCGGCGTGCCGCAGTGCGGACAGGGATCGCCGGCAACGACAGTAACCAGGTCGGCCCACTCATCGACGGTAAAGTCGCGATCGGGGCAGGCACCGGTAAAGTGATAGTCGACCTCGTTGGCACCGCAGGCCCACTGCCTGGACTCGCGCAGGCTCTCGTCGCACACCAGACGGATGCCCTCGGGCAGGTTGACCGGTCCGATAAAGCCCTTGTGCAGCCCGTTCGCCTGAAGCTCCTCGTCGGTCATCATGCGATAGCCCTTGCCAAAGACATGCTCGGCCTTGCAGTCATTGAGCTCGTGGTCGCCCGGGACAATGGCAGCGACCGGCTTGCCCTCGGCGTCGATCAACGCCAGCGACTTGCGCGTACCGTTCTCGGGGAAGCCGAAAAACTTGGCGACGGCCTCGATGGTGCCCATACCCGGAGTCTCGACCTTGGTAAGCGTGCCGTCGCCGGGGCCCTCGGTCACAACGACCTTGGTGCTTGCAGCCTCGTCATCGGCAGCAAAGCCGCAATCGTCGCAGTAGACGAGCGAGGCCTCGCCGGCGTCGGCCAGAGCCATGTACTCGACAGAGGTGTCGCCGCCGATCTCGCCAGAGTCGGCGACAACGGGCAGAGCCTTGATGTAGCAGCGCTCGCAGATGTTGGCGTAGGCCTGCTTCATCTTGTCATACTCCTCCTGCAGGCTCTCCTGCGTGGCAGAGAAGCTGTAGGCGTCCTTCATGATGAACTCGCGACCGCGCATCAGGCCAAAGCGGGGACGGAACTCATCGCGGAACTTGTCCTGAATGTGGTACAGGTTGACGGGCAGCTGCTTATAGGAGCGCAGCTCGTTGCGCACCAGGGCCGTGACGGTTTCCTCATGCGTGGGGCCCAGCACAAACTCGCGACCATGACGGTCGTCAAAGCGCACAAGCTCCTTGCCATAGGCATCGATGCGGCCGGACTCACGCCACAGCTCGGCATCGACCATAATGGGCATCATGAGCTCCTGGGCGCCGGCGGCGTCCATCTCGTCGCGCACGATGTTCTCGATCTTACGAATCGAGCGCCAAGCGAGCGGCAGATAGGAATAGAGACCGGCGGCCTCCTTGCGGATCATACCGGCACGAAGCAGCAGACGATGGCTTGCAAGCTCGGCGTCGGCCGGATCCTCTTTGAGCGTCGGCGCATAGAGCTTAGACATATACATTGCTCGGGTCATTTATTTCTCCTCAATTAGTTTGTCGACCTCGGCCATAAGCGCGTCGACAATTTGATCCTCAGCTACTTTACCAATGATCTGGCCATGCGAAAAGAGCAAGGCCGCAAGCAACGCCCAGGTCGGCATCGGAAGCCTCACCGGGGCCATTAACGGCACATCCCATGACGGCAATCGAGAGCGGCGCGGTATAGTTCTTAAGCCGCTCGGTTACTTCCTCGGCGATAGGAATCAGGTTAACCTGACAGCGGGCGCACGTGGGGCACGAGACAATCTCGGGGCCGCGGCGACGCAGGCCCAACGACTGCAAAATTCCCCAGGCGACCGGCGGCTCCTCAACCGGATCGGCCGTGAGCGACACACGCATGGTGTCACCGATACCCTCAGACAGCAGGATACCAAGACCCACTGAGCTCTTGATGGTGCCCTGCAGCTTGGTACCTGCCTCAGTTACGCCCAGGTGAAGCGGAACGTGGGGAATCTCACGTGACAGGGCTCGATAGGTATCGAGCGTCGTTTGCACGCTATGGGCCTTGGCCGAAAGCACAATGTTCTTAAAGCCGCGGTCCTCAAAGTGCCGCACAAAGCGCTCGCTAGACATCACGAGCTTCTCGGGCTGCGTGAGGTCTTCGCGCTCGGCGATATCCTGCTCAAGCGAGCCCGCGTTCACGCCAATGCGAATCGCGCAGCCAGCA
>URVD01000227.1 GCA_900551195.1 uncultured Collinsella sp. | reverse complement strand
GACGCGCTCGACAGGCCCGCCGCGGCAACGCCCGCCGAGGACGCCGAGGTGCCCGCCGCCGTGCGCATGGCTAAGCTCGGGTATCACTGGGATGATGTTGACGAGGTCGTGCGTCCCATGGCCCAGCAGGGCAAGGCCCCACTCGCTTCGATGGGTATCGACGCGCCGCTGGCCTGCCTGTCAAAGAAGACCCGCTCGTTCTTTGACTACTTCTATCAGCTGTTCGCCCAGGTCACGAACCCGCCGATCGATGCCCTGCGCGAGCATATGGTCACCTCGACCACGCTCTACCTGGGCAACCACGGCAACCTGCTCGAGGATTCCCGTACGGCCTGCCAGCTGGTTCGCTTGGAGCGCCCGTTGCTCAACGAGGAGGAGTTCGACCGCATTTGCGCCATCGACCGCGTGGGCTTTAAGACTCGCCGTTTCCGTGCCGTCTACCGCCGTGACGCCGGCGAGGGCGCGCTGCAGGCTGCGCTCAAGCAGCTTGCCGAGGACGTCGAGGCTGCGGTCCGCGACGGCGTGAACATCGTGGTGCTGAGCGATCGTGCCGCTGCGGGCGAGGTGCCCGTGCCGTCGCTGCTCGCCGTGGGCTGTGTGCACAACCACCTGATTCGCGCTGGCGTGCGTACCTTTGCCGACATCGTGGTGGAGTGCGGCGATGCCGTGTCCCCGCACGACTTTGCGGCGCTGGTGGGCTACTCCGCGAGCGGCATCTATCCGTACAACGCACACGCGTGCATCCGCGATCTGGCGGCGCGCGGCGACCTGGACGTGACGGCCGAGCAGGGCATCGCCAACTACAACAAGGCCGCGACGGCGGGTATCGTCTCCATCATGTCCAAGATGGGTATCTCCACGGTGCAGAGCTACCATTCGGCGCAGATCTTCGAAGCCGTGGGCTTTACGCCGGAGTTCGTCAACGCGTACTTTGCCGGCACGGTGGGCCGTGTGGGCGGTATGGGTGTCGAGGACGTTGAGCGCGAGCAAAACGAGCGCTACGACGCCGCGCTCGCTATCCTTAAGAGCCCGGCTCCCGATCAGCTGCCCACGCTGGGCCTGACCAAGTGGCGCCCGCTCGGCGGCGAGGATCACCTCATCGATCCGCAGACTGTCTACTTGCTGCAGACCGCCTGCCGTGAGGACAGCTACGACACCTTTAAGGAGTACAGCGCCCGCCTGCACCGCACCGGCCGTGCCGTGCGTCTGCGCGACTTGCTCGACTTTGATGCCAGCGGCCGCACGCCGGTTTCGCTCGACGAGGTCGAGCCCGCGCTCAACATCGTCCGCCGCTTTAACACCGGCGCCATGTCGTATGGCTCCATCAGCAAAGAGGCGCACGAGTGCATGGCCATCGCCATGAACCGCCTGCACGGCCGTTCCAACTCCGGCGAGGGCGGTGAGGATCCGCGTCGCGAGACCCCGCTGGCTAACGGTGATTCCAAGAACTCCGCGATCAAGCAGGTGGCAAGTGCGCGCTTTGGCGTGACGAGCCGCTACTTGTGCAACGCCTTCGAGATTCAGATCAAGATGGCCCAGGGCGCCAAGCCCGGCGAGGGTGGCCACCTGCCCGGCAAGAAGGTCTACCCCTGGATCGCCGAGGTCCGTCAGTCCACGCCCGGCATCGGCCTGATCTCGCCTCCGCCGCATCACGACATCTACTCCATCGAAGACCTGGCCGAGCTCATCTTTGACCTTAAGAACGCCAACCCCGGCGCACGCGTGTCGGTCAAGCTGGTCAGCGAGGCCGGCGTCGGCACCATCGCCACCGGTGTGGCCAAGGGCGCTGCCGACAAGATCTTGATCAGCGGCCACAATGGCGGCTCGGGTGCCGCTGCTCGCGATTCGATCTGGCACGCCGGTCTGCCGCTGGAGCTTGGCCTTGCCGAGGCCCAGCAGACGCTGCTGCAAAACGGCCTGCGCTCGCGCGTGGTGCTCGAGGCCGACGGCAAGCTCATGGACGGCACCGATGTTGCCGTCGCCTGCCTGCTGGGTGCCGAGGAGTTTGGTTTTGCGACCATGCCGCTTATCTCCGTGGGTTGCCTCATGCAGCGCGACTGCCAGCAGGACACCTGCCCGGCCGGCATCGCGACGCAAAACTGCCGCCTGCGTCATGGCTTCCGCGGTAAGCCCGAGCACGTTGAGCACTTTAT
>URVD01000226.1 GCA_900551195.1 uncultured Collinsella sp. | reverse complement strand
AGTAATTGGCGCCGCCGTGAGCTCGGTCATCACCGTTGTGTCCTCGCAGGTCTACCGCCACTTTATCTCTGCCAGCGCCGAAGCCCTCAAAGGTACACACACCGCCGACGACTACCCTGCCGGCGCCTATGAACCCGTTGAGCTTGATGCCGAGGAGCACCTGGGCGGCGCCGCGACTACGCAGGAGATGCGCCAGATTGCGGGGCGCGCGACCACGGCGCGCGTCGCTCCCGACAGTCTGCGCGCCAAGGCGGCGGCAGAGCGCAGCCAGACGCAAAAGAAGGTCATCGTCTTCTCGATCGCCATCGCCATCGTCGCGGTCATCGCCTGCGCCGGCGCCATCCTTATAACCACCGCCGGTGAGGGTCTGGGCGAGCGCCCCGAGCCAATCCTTTCGTCGCGCACGACCGAGAGCGATGCAAATGGCAACACCCAGTCGCAGGATCAGCAGGCACAGGCGGACGGCACGCAAGACAGTTCTACCTCTGCCGATTCGTCCTCGAACACCCAAAACCAATCGCAGGGCACCGATTCCTCTACGGCCAACAGTGGCACGCCGTCCGGCACGACCGACTCAAGCCAAACGACTGACGGTTCACAGCCGAACACGGGCGACCAAACGAGCGACACCACGTCGGGAACGGGCGCAGCAGACAGTAGCAACACCAACAGCTCGAGCGGAACCGCTTCCGGCACGGCATCTGACAACTCGAGCCAAGGCACGGCATCGGGCAACTAAGCACATTTGTCTCTCATAGATAACCGACCTGTACAACGGGCGCGAATCGAAAGCGGTTCGCGCCCGTTTGCCTTGGGCGCCGCCATGGCGAACGCTATGCGATGGTAAGATGCTTTACATGTGTAAAGAGGAGATTTGCCATGAGCAAGACAATAGTTAGGCCCACGCTTTCGCTGGGCAACCACATCTATCTGTATCGCCTGCTGCGCGATGCAATCGGATGCGGCAAGCAAACGTTTATGACGCAGGTCGAGGAGGCACTCGCCGCTGGTGACATGGCCGCTTATGACCTCGGCTTTGAGTCCACGCGCGAGCTGCTCGAGGAGCTCGACGACTGCATTAAGCTGACCGTCTTTAAGGGCGGTCGCCTGTATGCCACCGTCATCGCCAACGATGCCTGGGATGCCGCCCTTGCCAAGGGCGAGGACAAGCCCAAGGCAGCCAAGGGAGCCAAGCAGTCCTACAAAAAGAAAAAGCGCGGCGAGAAGGACCTCAAGGCCGTGCGTCCCAAGCACGTTAAGCGTCCCGAGCCCGTAGTTGAAGCTGTGCCCGAGCCCGAGCCCGAGATCGAAGTCGCTATTGAGGTAACGGCAGAAGCCGAAACCGAAATCGCCACCACGGCCGATCCCAAAGTCATATCCGAGCAGGAAGCCACTGCGGAGCTCAACGAAGCTCCCAAGTCGACAACCGAAGAAGCCGCCGACCAGCCCGAGACGTCTGCGTTCCAAAACGCGATGTCTTTGGCGACGAGGCCGAGGACGATCAGCCTTGCGAGCCCGCAGAACAGGACGCTACCGAGGTGGCATCGGAGCCCGAGGCACCGCAGCCTGCCATCTCGCTCACGGTCGTCTATGACCCCGAGAACGCCAACGCCGGCATCACCACCATGGCCTCCACGCCCATCGAGGCAAAGTCGAGCGTCGAGAATCAGAGCGCTCCGCAAGTCGAGTTCGACACCGCGACCGCAGACGCACCCGCCATCGTCGAGCCCGCAGATTCCGCGGCGATGCCGAAAGCGGACACCGAATCAGTACTCGGCGCCGAACCCGCGCCCGTCATCGAGGTGACGCCCGTCAATGAGCAGGCCTTCGCACCGACGATGGTACCGGCCCCCGCACCCGTAGCGCCCGCCATCCCCGAGGACTTCCCCATCGATTTCGCAACCGAGGTCTTCTGCCCCGGTCCATTGCTACACCAGCTGTCGACCTATCTCCCCTACGGCGCCGATACCCTCGGCATTGTCGGCGAGTACTACTGGATCGCCCGCGAGCGCGGTACCATCGAGGCCGCGCGAAACCGCGCAAGCTTCCCCCTGCGCTACACGCAGGCCGGCGAGCGCCACGAAGTTACCGTGCGCGTCCGCCGCAACACCACCGGTGGCCTCGGATCCACCTGGGCCATCGATAAAGTCGAAGAACCCGAGCAGTAACGACAAACGGCTCAAATCCAAATCAGGATTTGAGCCGTTTTTATTTGTTGATGTTGCGTAACCAACAGCGA
>URVD01000225.1 GCA_900551195.1 uncultured Collinsella sp. | reverse complement strand
CTACCTCGCAGGCCTGCTTAAGGACCTGGGCCTTTCGGCGAGCGCCGGCCAGGCCCGTCGCGACATTGACGGCGGCGGCGTCAAGATCAACGGCGAGGCGGTGGCTCCCAAGAGCTACAACATCGACCCGAGCGCCCTCAAGCTGGGCGACACCCTCTCAGTAGGCAAGCGCAAGGGCTTTAAGTTGGTCTAGCAAGTAGGTCAACCTAACATGTGCAATAGGGCCGCAGCCGGAACGATTCCGGCTGCGGCTTTTTTGGCACTTGGGGACGTTCCTTTTGTGCCGGCACCTGGGGACAGTCCTTATGTCAAGAGATCGGTGCAAGAGGGATAGGTTGCCTTGCGTCGATCTAAATAAGTTGCGGTGAGATAGTTCTTGAATTGGCCTTTTTGGGGCTAAACAGAAACTTTCTCACCGCAACTGAGTTGAGGCGTTTTTTGGCAGCTGGTTTACTTGCTCGCGAACAGCCAGATCAGGATGATTACCAGAATCACGGCGACGATGCAGACGATGGCGCCAGTGAATTTGATGCGTGAGTCGCGGGTGCGCTCTCGTACGTCGTCTTCGGCGGCCTCGAGCTGGTCGACTTCTTGCTCGGTCTCGGCGTGTTCGGCTTTGTCTCGGGCCAAGGATCCTGCAAGCGACTCAGTGATCTCTGGGTGGTCGTGCACCTCGGTCGCCTGTTCGATGATCGACTGTGCATGTGCGGCATCTGCTTGGGCGTTGGCGATGGTCTGCTCCTGCTCGCGGCGTGCCTTGTCCTCCGCGGCGATCTTCTCGCGCAGTTCGCGCTGATGAGTCGCGGCGGCGGTCTTCGCCGTCTGCAGCTCGTCGCGCGCGGCATCGGCTTCGGTCGTCACGGCTTGGTGCGCGCGTTTTGCGTCGGCGATAGGGGCTTGAGCCTGCTCGACGGCCTGCTCGGCTGCGGCAAGCGAGTGCTCAAGGTCGGCGGTGATGCGCGGGACATCTTCTTCGGCTTTACGCAGGGCATCTGCCGTGTCGGAAATCTGCATCGAGAGCTCGCTGGTGCGCACCGTATAGTTGGCGGGATTTGCCGAGGGATTGCGTTGCAGCTCGGCATACTCATGACGCAGCGTCTCGAGCTGGGCGCGCGTGGCGTCGACGGTTTGTTGTGCGGCGGCAATGCCGGCGTCTCGCTCTGCCTTCACCTTGTCGCGGATGCGCTTGGAATCCTCAAGACGTCGAACGAGGCGGTTGCCGGTCTCGCGTGAGCTCGCCTCGCGGGCCTCCACGGCGTCGAGCGCGGCCTTCAGGCGGAGCTCAGTCGCGTCATCCTCTGTCTTCATTTGTTCGAGCTGACCCTTGAGCTCTGTCGCTTTGGAGGCGTGGGCATCACGGTCAATCTCGGCGGCCGCTGCAGTCTTTTGGGCCGTGGCAATCGCCTGGCGCTGGTCGGCGACGATCTGGTCGTAGCGGCCTGCGATATCCTGGCGCGTCTCGAGTTCCTCGGCCTGATCGGCAATGCGCTGCTCAAGTTCGGCCAGGTGGGCGCGGGCATCGGCAAGTGCCTTTTTCGCGGCGTTCATCTCGCGCATGGCCGAGGCGCCCTGGGCGATAAAGGTGCCCACGGCGTTCGCAGTGTTCGAGACAGCGGTCCCCAGATCGCGGCTCGCGGCGGGGGAGTGCGGGGCAGTCGGGCGAGCGGTGTCGGCAGCGTCCGTATCGGCAGCCTGCGGCACGGCGATATTGCCGGTACCGCCCTCGATCACAGAAAAGCCTGCTGCGTGCGGGTCGACCGCATCGGCGCCAATCGTGGGATGCTCGAGCTGCAGAAACGAGGGCATGGTGCTGCCCTGGTCGGCAACCGGAGTCTCGCCGGGTACGAAGGTCGAGGCTGCCTCGGCGGCCTCCTCTTCCTCGGCGTCAACGTCAGCGTCGGCCACGGCGTCTTTCATCGCTTTGACGGCATCCATCATGGAGTCCATGACGGCATCGAGCTCTTCTTCCGAAGACACCTCGATGGGGCCCGCTGCTTGCTGAGCGGCATCCTGTACAGGAGCGTCGTCCTGAGCGGGCGCATCGTCGTTTTGCTCGTCAGCGTTTTCTGCGGCAGGGGTTTCTGCCGCAGCGCTTTCGTCCAAGATGGGGTCGTCGATGTCGATACCATCGCAGGTCACAGCGTCAGTATCTGTGGTGACGTCTGCGGGATCATCAATATGCTGTTGAGCCTGGGGGTCCAGCTCGTCTGTCATAGGCATGTGCTCCTCATCGTTGTTTGTCACCCTATGATAAA
>URVD01000224.1 GCA_900551195.1 uncultured Collinsella sp. | reverse complement strand
TGGCCTGTGGGCGGTCTCAAAGTGGGAGATTATCCACGCTCGTTATCTGAGTGTCCAAAAATCCACGCTCGTCGCTACTTGAGTCCGGGCAGGCAGGTGTAGGGGAACGAGCGCTCTAAGAACTCGGAGCAGCGGGCGTAATCTTTGGCAAAGTAGCTGCTATAGAGCGAATCGAGTACGTATTGCACGGCGATATGGCTGGCGAACTGCGTGATGCGATGCCTCATGCTCTCGTGATCGCTCACCGTGAGATAGGCGGCAAAGCCGGGGTGAATGCGGGCGCAGTGCGGTGTGCCGATGACGATGACCGGGACATGTCGACTGCTAAGGATCGGCAAGATCTCCTTGAGGTTGGGGGCAAGGCCGCTGTAGGAGATGATGATTGCCACATGGTCGGGACCCGAGGCGAGTGCCGTGCGCACCTGCGCCTCGACGCTGTCGTGGCACGTCGCGCTTTTGCCGGCGGAAAGCAGGCGATCGCGGAACATTCCCGCTGGATACAGGTTATGCGAGCCCGTGTAGATGTCCACGGTGCCGGCGCGCACGATTAGCTTGGCGGCCTGGTCGAGCTGTGTGGGGTCGAGCAGCTCCTGCGTTTCGGCCAAGGTGGTCTGGTAGAGCCCCTCCATGCGCTCCATTACCTGTGCGGGGGTGGAGGTGGCATCGAAGGGAAAGTTGATGTCCACGTCGCGCCGGTTGCCCGCCTCGGTCGCCTGGCGGATGAGCTCGACCTTGAGGTCTTTGAAGCCCTCGAGGCCGAGCTTTTTGCAAAAGCGGTGAACGCTCGCGACCGAAACGTTGGCGCGCGCGGCAAATTCCTTAATGGAAAGCCCGCGCACATCCTCGCCCATGGCGAGGGCCGTTCGCCCAAGTTGTTGCTCGGTGGGGGTGAGGCTTTTGCCCTGCGTGATCTTCCGCCTGATATCCATATGGCTCCTATGCGTTTGCGTCGCGATAAACCAATCATAGCGATAAATAAAACGTTCGGCTTGGCTGGGAGTTTTGGTCCGCCGGTCTATGAACGACGGACCGCTCGACGCTGCGCGGGCCCTTGGCACGGCACCTTGGGCTTCAATCGTCGGGCGCGTGCGGAAGCACACATCCCTCCTCTTTCGGCCCAATTTGCCGCACCAGGGGCCCGCTCGCTGTTGTGGGCTCAACATAGGGCGCTGTCCTTGTTGGGCCGTTTGCGCCCGGGGCGTTACCCGAGCACGCGTACGGGCCCCAAGAGACCGCTGGGCTCGGAGGGCTCGGTCATGCCGAACACGTCGGGGACGGCATGGTCGAGGGTGTTGATGATATCGATCGCAAGCGCGTGCTCGCCGGCCAAAAGCGCGCCGGCCTCAAAGCAGTAAGGCGGACAGATGCGCGTGCCGAGGGATTTGCCGTCGAGGGTGACGGTTGCGGTCTCAAAGACCTCGCCAAGGTCGATGACGGTGCGGGTGGCCGCTTCGCCCAGGACAAAGGAGGCCTGGTAGCGGAATGTGCCGGCCTTGCCGGGGAACTCGGCCGAGGAAAGGTCGTGCAGGTCTGTAAGCTCAACAGACTCGCCAAAGGCATCGGTGCCAGGGGCAGAGAAGGCAACCGCCCAGGGCCCGTCGACGCATGTGGCTTCGTCTTCGGCGGTTGCCACAGCAACGGAACCTGTAGCCCCAAGGACCACGATGCAGCTCTCGTAGGGAGCCAGCTCGAGCGTGCCGTCAAAGGCGGCGGGCTCGGTGCCGTTGAGCAGGTCGAGGCGCGCGCCTGCAACGGGTGTGCCGTCGGCAAGCGCAATCTGAGTGGAGATACCCTGCTTGGGATGCTCGTTGACGAGCATCAGATAGGTCTCGCCCGCCCGCTCGTAGCGCAGTGCGCGCAGCCAGGGCTGGGGCTCGGCGCAAACCACGGTCTGCATGCCGGTGTTGGCAAGTGTGTCTGCGAGCTCGGTGGTCGCCAGGAGCTTGATGCCGGCGACCGCGGCTGCATCCAGGGAGGCAAAGCCCTCGCGACCTGCAGTGTCACCGTCGTAGCGCTTGTTCGGCAACTCATCCAGCGCGTACACGGCAACACCTGCGGCTGCAGCACGCGCGGCAAAGTCGAGCACGGCTTCGCCGACAAACTCGGCTCCGGGCATCACCAGGCAGCGGTATGCCTGGCCGTTCACGCTAAAGCCGCTACCGTCTGCGGCAATTTCAACGGCATAGCGCCCTGCGTCCTCAAATGCCTCTGCCGGCACGATGTCAAAGTCGACCTGCGCGCGCATAAGCTCGGAGGCGGCATGCTGCATAAAGTTCGCCTCGCCTGCCCACTCGGCGTCCGCATGGTAGAGAAGCGCCACCGGGGTCGTTGCGCGGCC
>URVD01000223.1 GCA_900551195.1 uncultured Collinsella sp. | reverse complement strand
CCATCTCGCGGGCGACGCCACGGTCGTCACGTGCCTCTTTGGCGAAGGCATCCGCAACGGCAAGCCCATCCAGCGCTCGACCGCCAGCAAAAAGGCACGTGGTTCCATGGTGCGCTGGATGGCAGAAAACAAGCTCGAGGATGTAAGCGGGCTCACCGCGTTTGACGTTGGTTATCGTCACTTTCCCGAGCTTTCAAATAAGAACACTTTGGTCTTCCTGAACGAACAGACCTTGTAGGACCACCGCTACTTTTGAATGTGCTGCCCAGGCACGGCGTCTATTCCGCCAAGCCGTCGGCTTTGGCAACTTCGTTTGTCGAGCCGTCCTGATAGGTAATCTTGACATGCTCCACCTCGGACACCGCAACACCCGTCGGGGGCTCCAAGCGCCATTCCGTCAGCGCGATATCCATAGTCGTAGGCACGTCGCCCTGATTCTTGAGCTTCACCGTCAGCGTTTTGAGCGCCGCATCATACGTCACGCGTTCGATTTCTTCGCCCGGAATAGACCCGCCGCTCAGCTGCAGCTGCACAAACTCGTCGCGCGGATACCAATAGTCGCCCGGTGCGGCAACCGTGTTGCCACCAGAAACTTTCATGGTCATAATCGGCAGGCCCTCGTCGGCTTCAAACCCCCAGGTGGCGCCGCCAGGACCGCCGAACGTCCAAATACAAAAGGCAATCACCAGCACGGCAAGCACCGCAAAACCAATCGCGACCAACCCATGGTGCGCACGGCTTTCCTCGGCCGATACACCCCATTGTGTCTCTCGATATAGATGCTTGTCTTCCATGTTCGCCTCCCCACAGGCACGCTCGTTGGCCCAATCGTACCCATTCAGGCTATACTTGAGCCCATTACATAAACGGGGAGCTTGCAGGACAAGACGGCAGGCTGAGACTGGGCGCGCCCGCCCTGACCCGCAAACCTGATATGGGTAATGCCAACGAAGGGAGCCGTGCCAATGAGCGCACAGACCGAGCCCAAGCTCGTCACGCAAATCGACTTCGCCCGCGCCGGGCGGATCACACCGCAGATGAAGGAGGTCGCCGAGCGCGAGCATCGCGACCCCGAGTACATCCGCGAGCGCGTGGCCGACGGCCGCATCGCCATTCCCGCCAACATCGTGCACATCAAAAAAGGCATGCGCGCCTTTGGCGTCGGTGAGGGCCTGTCCACCAAGGTCAACGTGAACCTGGGCATCTCGGGCGACAAGGCCGATGCCGCCGAGGAATGGAAGAAGGTCAAGATCGCCGAGGACTTTGGCGCCGACGCCATCATGGACCTTTCCAACTCGGGCAAGACGCGCCAGTTCCGCCAGCAGCTCATCGACGAGACGCCGCTCATGGTAGGCACCGTCCCCATGTACGACGCCATCGGCTACATGGAAAAGCCGCTGGTCAAGCTCACCAAGGACGACCTGTTCGAAGTCGTGCGCGCGCATGCCGAGGACGGCGTGGACTTTATGACCATCCACTGCGGCATAAACAAGTCGGTCACCAAGACCTTTAAGGAGACCGGCCGCTTGATGAACATCGTGAGCCGCGGCGGCTCGCTGCTGTTTGGCTGGATGGAGGTCACCGGTAACGAGAACCCATTCTATGAGTTCTACGACGAGTTGCTCGAGATTTGCCACGAGTACGACGTGACGATTTCGCTCGGCGACTCCTGCCGCCCGGGCTGCCTCTACGACTCCAACGACGCCACCGAGACCGCTGAGATGATCGAGCTGGGCAAGCTGTGCAAGCGCGCTTGGGCCGCCGGCGTCCAGGTCATGGTCGAGGGCCCGGGTCACATGGCGCTCGACGAGATCGCCGCCAACATGAAACTGCAGAAACGCCTGTGCCACAATGCTCCGTTCTATGTGCTCGGGCCGCTGGTGACCGATATCGGCGTGGGTTACGACCACATCACCGCTGCCATCGGCGGCGCCATCTCCGCCAGCTCCGGTGCCGACTTCCTGTGCTACGTGACACCGGCAGAGCACCTATGCCTGCCCAACGCCCAGGATGTGCTCGACGGCCTCATGGCCACCAAGATCGCCGCACACGCCGCCGACATCGCCAAAAAGGTGCCGCACGCCCGCGACATGGACGACAAGATGGGCCAGGCACGCCGCAAGCTTGACTGGGACGCCATGTGGGAGTGCGCGCTCGACCCGGTTACGG
The DNA here is from genome assembly GCA_900551195.1 of uncultured Collinsella sp. Lineage (GTDB taxonomy): Bacteria > Actinomycetota > Coriobacteriia > Coriobacteriales > Coriobacteriaceae > Collinsella. The sequence continues at coordinate 224 of URVD01000223.1, read as the reverse complement.
GCAAGAAGCGCTACGAGGAGTCCCCCGCCGCCACCGAGGGCACTTGCACCATGTGTGGCAAGATGTGCGCCGTCCGCACCGTCAACAAGGTGTTCGAGGGTACGACGATCGATCTCGGCATGGAGGACTAACTCGTCACCGGAGCCACAATCAGTAACATGGTGTTCGTCAATTGTTGACGTGTGAACATTTGCTCACATTTGCGTAAAGATTGCATCGCCCGC
>URVD01000222.1 GCA_900551195.1 uncultured Collinsella sp. | reverse complement strand
GTTTGGTGCGAGCCGAGGCCTTTTGCGTTGGGCGGTTGCTGCCGGTGGCGAACTAGAACAGGAAGCCGATGGCGATGAGGGCGATGCTGACGATGAGCACGGCGATGTCCAGGACCTTGATGGGGTAGCGCTTGTACGAGCTGGCGCGTGTACGCAGATAGAAGCCGCGCTGTTCTGCCGCCAAGGCTGTGGCATCGGTCTTGCCCACGCTCGAGATGAGCAGTGGCACGCACAGTGGCAGCATGAGCTTAAGCTTCTTGATGGGGTTCTTGGTGTCGTACTCGACGCCGCGTGCGGTCTGCGCTTCCATGATGGCGTTCATCTCCTGACCAAACACCGGCACAAAGCGTAGCGCCGTGGTAAAGGTGAAGGCATAGCGATACGGCACGTGCAGCACCTCGACGCAGGCGTTGGCGAGGTCGTTGAGCTTGGTCACCATGAGCATGAGGATGAGCGGTAACGCCACACCCAGCAGGCGCAGACAGGCCTTCGATCCTGTGATGAGGCCCGTGTCGGTGATAAAGCCCCACACAACGTTGCCATCGCGCATAAAGGCCAGCTGGAGCACCAGCATGATAAGCGCGAGCGGAATCAGCAACTTGAGCAGCGAGAACAGACGGTCGACGACACCGGCATAGGCGCCCAGCGCAAGGGTGAGCACCAAAAAGCCCAGCAGCGCCACGTAGGTGTCGGACAAGAAGATGCCGACGATGATGGCGGCGGCGAGGCCCAGTTTGACGACGGGGTTCAAACGATGCAGTAGCGTATCGCCCGGCATGTAGTCGATGACGTTAACCACGGTGGACCATCTCCTTGGTAATTCGAACGACATCGGTGACCTCGCTCACCTGCGCAAAGACGGGAGAGACGGAGGATGCCAGACGATGAGAAAGCTCTATGACCTGAGGTGGCTCAACGTAGGCTTGCTGCATGAGCTCGATGTTCGAGAACAGCTCGTGCGTGCGGCCGCGCTCGAGGATGCGGCCGTCGGCCATCACCACGATGCGCTCGGCAAAGTCGGATACGACTTCCATGTCGTGGCAGACCATGATGACGGCGCAGCCGCGCTCGGCCATGGTGCGCACGGTTTCCATGACAATCATGCACTCACGGTAGTCAAGGCCGCTCGTGGGCTCGTCGAGCACCACGATTTTGGGCTCTACGACCACGACGGAGGCGAGTGCCACCATCTGGCGCTGACCGCGCGAGAGCGAGAAGGGCGCCTCGTCGGCCGGCAAGCCAAAGCGATCGACGACGAGCTGGGCGCGACGCAGCGCCTCGGCACGGTCGATGCCGGCAAGCTCCAGGCCAAAGGCGACCTCGTCGAGCACGGTGTCCTTGCAGATCTGGCGGTCGGGGTTTTGGAAGAGGGTTGCGACTTCGCGGGCGATGCGGCTCGTGGGAACGGCTGCGGTATCCAGTCCCGTGACGCGCACGCTGCCCGAGGCGGGCTTAAGCAGGCCCGTGAGCAGCTTGGTGAGCGTGGTCTTGCCGGCACCGTTCTGGCCGACGATGCCCACGAGCTCGCCGGGATAGAGCGTCAGGTTGAGGTCGTGTACGGCGGCGCCGCCATTGGGATAGGCAAACTCAACATGGTCGAAGGTGAGTACGGGTTCGGCGTCCTTGGCATGAGGGCGCAACGACGGTGCATGCGGGGAGCCGGCGGGCGCCTGGGTTTCGCTGGCCGCGCGTGCGGGGTCGACGATGCCCGAAATCAGGCGCTCGGCCTCATCGACATCCAAGCAAGGGGTACCGCTTACCAGGCCATCGGCCTCGAGGCTATTGAAGATACGCGTGACGCGAGGGCAGTCGACGCCGATGGCACGGAGCTCGTCGGTATGCGCGAAGACCTCGTGTGGTTCGCCCTGCAGCGCGATTTCGCCATGGTTGAGCACGAGCACGCGGTTGCAGTACTCCGAGAGCAGGGCGACCTTTTGCTCAACGACGACGATGGTGATTCCAAGTGCGCGGTTTGCCTCACGCAGCGTCTCGAAGACCAGCGTGGAGCTGGCAGGGTCGAGTGCCGCGGTGGGCTCGTCGAGAACCAAGACGCGCGGACGCATAGCGAGAATGGCGGCGATGGCTACCTTTTGCTTCTGTCCGCCCGAGAGGGTGGCAATCTCGCGGTCGCGCAGGTCGCTGATGCCGACGGTCTCGAGCGTCTCGCTCACACGTTGCTCGATCTGGTCGTGGGGAACGCCAAAGTTCTCCAGGCCAAAGAGCATCTCGTCCTCGACGACCGAGGCGACCATTTGCGTGTCGATATCCTGCAGCACGCTGCCGACGATTTGCGACACGTCGGTCAACGAGACCTCGCAGGTGTCGTGGCCGTCAACCATGACGGACCCAAAGAACGTGCCGGTGTAGTGGTGGGGCACGGCGCCCGACAGGCAGGCGGCAAGCGTGGACTTGCCGGCGCCCGAGGGCCC
>URVD01000221.1 GCA_900551195.1 uncultured Collinsella sp. | reverse complement strand
AACGTGCCGGTTACCAAGTTGCGCGATGGCGACACCCTCGTCATGGACACCGGAGCGGACGCAACGGCTGACGGCGGCTACGGCGCGGATTCGGGCAGTATGTCTGCCGACGAGGGCATGTAATGCGTCCCGTTATCGACATCCGCAACGTGCACCGCATCTTTGAGAGCGTGGCGGGGTGCGCCCACATCCTGCATAACGTGAGCCTGGCGGTAAATCCCGGCGAGTTCGTCGCCATTACCGGCCCTTCGGGCTCGGGAAAATCAACGCTCATGAACATCCTAGGCTGCCTGGATAAGCCGACGGCGGGCGACTACTACCTGCAAGGGCTCAACGTGGCCGAGCTCGATGATGACGAGCTCACCGAAGTTCGCGCCCTGAGCATTGGCTTTGTCTTTCAGAGCTTCAACCTGCTGCCGCGCCTGTCGGTTATCGAAAATGTGATGCTGCCGCTGGCCTACACCAATGTGTCCCGTAGCCAGCGCGAAATGCGCGCCGTGCACGCGCTGCAGGCCGTCACGCTGCCCGTCGACCACTGGGACCACCGCATATCCGAGCTCTCGGGCGGCCAGATGCAGCGTGTCGCCATCGCGCGCGCCCTCGTCAATGACCCGCCCATCATCCTGGCCGATGAGCCAACGGGAAACCTAGACTCCGCCACCGGAGCGCTTGTGATGGAGACCTTCCATAAGCTCCAGAAGCGCGGCAAAACCATCGTGCTTATCACACACGACCCCGGCATCGCCGCCGAGGCCGACCGTGCCGTGACCATCCGCGACGGTCGCATTCACGACGGCGCGTATATTCCACATGCACCGCGGACCCTACGCAGCGCCGTAGATAGCCTGCCCATGATTTCCGCCCCCGCCAACCCGCCGAAAGGAGTGGTGGCATGAGCGCCCGCGATCTCATCCAGGAAGCCCTTCACTCGCTCGAGGCCAACAAGGGGCGCAGCCTGCTCACCATCCTGGGCATTGTCATCGGCATCGCCTCGGTAATCGCCATGACTTCGCTCATCGGCGGCATCCAAAACAGCTTGGTCAACAGCCTTGGCCTCAACGCAGCTCGCATGGTTCAGATCTATTCGTCCCAAGAACTCTCTGATTCTGACGTCCAGAAGCTTAAAAAACTGGTGCCGCAGATAGAACAGATCGGCATTGTCAAAAGCGCGTATACCGAGTACAAGAACGGCGATAAAAGCTATACCGTCATGGCACAAGGTGTCGATAGCGACATGCTAGACGCCGTGGGGGCCAGCAAGCTCGTTGCGGGGCGCACCTATTCCCAGGCCGAGTCCCAGTCAGGCTCGCGCGTGGCGCTCATCAGCCGCAACGGCGCCGATCAGCTTTACGGCAACGAACAGGATGCGCTGGGGAAAACCATCAAGGTGTCCAACGGCGAGGTGCAGATTGTAGGCGTGATAGATGGTGGCAGCGACTCCATGGGCTCGCTCACGCTGTATATGCCACGCGAAACCATCTCCGGCCTGTTTGGTGACGAGAATCCTTCATTCCCCAGCGTGACGGCACTTGCCGCCGAGGGCACGGACATGGATGAGCTCTGCAAGACCATCGAGTCCAAGGTGCACGCGATAAAGGGCATCGCGGAGGAGGATGAGTACGACAGTGTATCGGCGACATCCATGAAAAGCGCCATCGATGCACTCAACTCCTTTATGGGCGCGTTCTCGCTCATCATGGGTGCTGTCGCCAGCATCTCGCTGCTTGTCGGCGGTATCGGCATTATGAATATGATGCTCACCAACGTGACTGAGCGCATCCGCGAGATCGGCATCCGCCGCGCTCTGGGCGCCAGTCGTCGCGATATTACCGCCCAGTTTTTGGCCGAGTCCTCGGCGCTGTGCGTCACCGGCGGACTGTTGGGTGTCCTGATTGGCTATCTGCTGGCCTGGGCTCTTGCGATGTTTGCCTCCGGATCCGGGATTCTTGGCGAGCTCGGTGCCAGCGGGCAAATCACACCGAGTTTTTCAATCGCCACGGTGCTGCTGGCCTTCGCCGTCTCCGTCGGCATCGGCGTAATCTTTGGCTTCTACCCCGCTCGACGCGCGGCAAAGCTCAACCCGGTGGAGTGCCTACGCTACCAGTAAGTCACCACCAACAAGTTGCGGTGAATTAGGGACTGAATATGCTATCTAGCAGCAAAAACAGACACTATTTCACCGCAACTTATTGAAGGGCTGCTTGCGCCGGTTCCGGGCGTCGTCCTCGAGCTTTTGGCGGATGACGGGCTTGTACGGGTCGAGCTTGCTCGGGGCGCTCCTCCTCGCGGGCGAGAGGGCGCGCAGGCGTGGCGAGCGCCTAGCGCGCGAGCTCCCGTAAGAGCGCGTCTTCCACTTCCCGAAGCGAAAGGGCCCCGCCTCCCTCGGCGGGACGGGCGACCACGATACAGTGCGCTCCCACGCCGCGCGCGGAGGCGATCTTCTCGGCCGTGCCGCCTACGGTTCCCGAGTCCTTGGT
>URVD01000220.1 GCA_900551195.1 uncultured Collinsella sp. | reverse complement strand
ATTATGATTCAGGCTTCCGAGGATGTTGGCAACGCCGACCCGCAGGCGCTTTTGGTGGCGCATGCCGCATTTAAATCTGCCGAGGTCATTGGCTATCCCGAGTGTCGCATCAACCTGGCTCAGGCTGCGCTCTATGTGTGCCTGGCGCCTAAGTCCAACGCGTGCGAGGCCTCGATCGATGCGGCGCTGGCCGATATCCATAGCAGTGGCTTGCGTGAGGTGCCGAGCTATCTGCGCGATCGTCATCGTCCGGGCAGCGATGAATATGGTGTGTACAAGTATCCACATGATTATCCCGAAGGCTGGGTCGATCAGCGCTATTTGCCCGAGGGGCTGGAGCGCGGCGCGTTCTGGCAGCCTGCGGGCCGCGGTTGGGAAGAGTGGCGTGTGGAGCAAAGCGAACGCGACCGGAGCGGGAATGCTCCGAAGTAACTGCTGATTATTTTGTCCCAGGATCTCACGCTTGGCATGTTCGGTCCCCTTTGGGGTACCATGAACAGCGTCTGTATTTCGATTCCTTTGGGAGGCTTGTATGAGTCCCATTCAAATCGCCCTACTGCTGCTTGCTGTTGTCGGCGTGTGGGCCGTCGTTGAGCTTGCACTCACACTGCGTAAGACTCGCACCGTCGTTTTCTCGCTCGATAAGACCGTGAGCGACCTTAACAATACGCTTGCCGAGGCACAGCCCGTGGTGGCAAAGCTCGATGGCGCTGTCGATGAGCTCACCCCCGCGCTGGCACAGGTTGAGCCGCTCCTCAAGTCGAGCAAGACTGCCGTTGATGCTCTGACGTCTAACCTCGTTGAGGTTGAGGCGGTCGTTCGCGACATCTCCGAGGTCACGGGCAGCGTGGCCGAGGCCAGCAATGCCGTATCGAGCGTGACTGATTCTGCTGCTGGCGCCGTGCAGAAGCTCTTCAATAAGGTGAAAGCCCCCGCAGCCGACGCCGAGCGCAAGCTTTCCGCTGCGGCCGAAGCCGAGCAGCCGACCGAGCGCGTCCTGATTGGCGAAGCCGGGGACGAGGCCGCCGCGGACGACGATGATGGCCAGAAGCCTGTTGGCAAGCCGACTCAGTATTACACCTACACACCCGCCCAGACCTCCGAGGAGTCCTGTGATGAGTAGCGAAGCAACCTGCCCTATCACGCTGACCGTTGCCGGTGACCCACGTCTGGCGCGCCTGGTGCGTATGACGGCCGCCAACGTTGGCGCGCTGTGCTCTATGTCCGTCGATCGCATCGAGGACATCCGTATGGCTGCCGAGGAAGCCTTCATCTTTGGCTGCACGGCGGTTGATTCCGATGACATTACGATCAGGTTCGATGTCGACGAGTCTCACGTTGGCATGACCTTTACCTTTGGTGATCAGGCAACTGTCGACGAAGATGACCAGGCTGCCGTATATGCCGAGCTCATTTTGGCGAGCGTGTGTGACTCTTACGAAAAGACTACAGCGCCCCTAACGCTTTCCCTCGACCTCAAGGCGGATATCTAATATGACCGAACGTTCCCGGAGCGGCAAGACCGCTTGGGACAAGGAGAAAACCCGCGAGCTGTTTCGTCGCTACAAGGAGACCGGTGATCCGGACGCCCGCGAGCAGCTCGTCATGTCCCATATGAACCTGGTAAGGTTTCTTGCCAACAAATTTAAGAATCGCGGTGAGCCGCTCGACGACCTGATGCAGGTTGGCTATCTGGGCCTGCTCAAGGCGATTGATCGTTTTGACCCCGAGCGTGGTCTCGAGTTCACCACGTTTGCCACGCCCACCATCTTGGGCGAGATTAAGCGCCACTTCCGCGACAAGGGCTGGAGCGTGCGCGTGCCGCGCCGTCTGCAGGAGCTCTCGGCTAAGGTCAACCAGGCCACCGACAAGCTTACCAACGAGTTGCAGCGCTCGCCCAAGGTTGAGGAAATCGCCGAGTACCTGGGCGTGACCGTCGACGAGGTGCTCGAAGCTATGGAATCGTCCTCGGCCTACACCTCGGTGCCCATCGAGGCCCCCGGTGCGTCCGATTCCGACGATGCGCCTTCGATTCTCGACCGCTATGCCGATGATGACAACGAGCTCGACTTTACCGATGACCGCCTGGTGATCGAGGAGGCCATTCGCGATTTCTCGCCGCGCGAGCGTGAGGTTATCGAGCTGCGCTTTGTGAAGGGCATGACCCAGATTGAGATTGCCAAGAAGCTGGGCATCTCGCAGGTGCAGGTCTCGCGCCTGCTTCGTCGTACCCTTAAGAAGATTCAAGACAAGATTGACCCCGACGGAGTGATGGTTCGTTCATGAATGAGCATCCCCAACAATCCGACCGCATACTGCGCGATACCCGCATTCTGACGCTTCGCATTTGGGCCGTCGTCGGTTGCATCGTTATCGCCGCTGTCATCTTTAACCTTATGGGCATCCTGGCGCCGGTTATCGAGTTTCTCGCTGTCGGTTCTATCATTGCTTTTGTGATGTCGCCGATCACTAACTGGCTCGAGCATCACGGCGTCGGTCGTGGCATCGGTTCGCTTGTCGCGCTCATCGTGGTTGTGGTCCCGAACTGGCTCTCGAACTCGAAGAAAAA
>URVD01000219.1 GCA_900551195.1 uncultured Collinsella sp. | reverse complement strand
CCCCGCGAGCTGGGCATGCTGGGCGAGCTGATCACCATCGACTACTTTAACGAGCGCGGCTACACCTTGCTGGAGCAGGGTTATCGTTGCACCGAGGGCGAGGCCGATCTGGTGCTGCTCGATGAGCTCGACGATGTCGTGGTGATGGCCGAGGTCAAGACCAGACGCGTCGCACTGGATTGCAGCACGCGGGTCTTTCCCGAGGAGGCCGTGGACGCCCAAAAGCAACGCCGCTACCGCCGCATCGCAAGTTGCTACCTCATGGAACATTATCCACTCAAGGCGATTCGCTTCGATGCCGTGGGCGTCACCATCCGCGGCGGGCATATCGCCGAGATCGAGCATCAGTACAATGCGTTCGATTGGCAGGTGTCGTGATGGCGTTCGAGACGTTTGCCGTTCACGCGGCCTGCATCCGCGGCGTCGAGGCGATTCCCGTCACGGTCGAGGTCTCGCTTGCCGGCGGCGTTCCGGGCATTCAGATGCTCGGCATTCCGAGTATGGAGGTGATGGAGTCACGCGGTCGTATTCGCTGTGCGATGCGCTCCGCCGGGTTCGAGATCCCGCGCTCGGGCATTACGGTCAATCTGGCGCCCGGCGATATTCGCAAGACCGGTAGCGGCTTTGATCTGCCCATCGCCATCGCGGTATTGGCGGCCGATGGCCAGATTCCCCGCGACAACCTCGATCGTTGTCTTATCGCTGGTGAGCTTGGCTTGGACGGTACGGTGCTTCCTGTCAAGGGCGAGGTGGCGTTTCAGCTATTGGCGCGTGATATGGGGCTGTCCTTTATCGCCGGCAGGTCCGATCAGCATGTGCCGCTTGCGGGCGTGGATTGTGGATTCATCGATCATTTGTCTCAGCTTGCCCATGGCATGGGCGATGCCGCGCGGCACTACTTGGATTCTGAAGTGCTCGAGGCGACCTTTGAGCCCGAGCTCGACTATGCCGACGTACTGGGGCAGGAGGTCGCCAAGCGCGGCATGGCGCTTGCGGCGGCAGGAGAACTCGGCTTGCTCATGATCGGGTCCCCGGGATCGGGCAAGACGATGCTCGCGCGTCGTATGACCGGCATCCTGCCCGAGCTTTCCGTTGAGGATCAACAGGAGGCGCTGTGCATCCATTCGGTTTTGGGTGAGAACATTGATGGCTTGTTGGCGGGGCACCGGCCCTTCCGCAGTCCCCATCACAGTATTTCGACCGCAGGTCTTATCGGCGGTGGGCGCCCGGTGCACCCGGGTGAGATCAGCCTTGCTCATGGCGGCGTGCTCTTTTTGGACGAGCTTGCTGAGTTTCCCACGGGTGTGCTGCAGACGCTGCGTCAGCCCATCGAACGCGGCTACGTCAGGATCGTACGCGTCGACGGGGCTTTTACCTTCCCGTCGCGCTTTCAGCTGCTGGCTGCGAGCAATCCCTGCCCCTGCGGCTTTTTGGGCGATCGTGAGGTACCGTGTCGCTGCTCGGCGGCGATGGTCGAGCGCTATCGGTCTAAACTGCGCGGTCCTTTGGCCGACCGTATCGACATGATGATCGATGTGACCCGTCCCGACCCTCAGGTGATTATCGAGGGCGCGGAGGGTATGTCGTCAGCTGAGTTACGTGACTACGTTGTGCGCGGTCGCGCTTTTCGCGCTTGGCGCGAATCCCGTATGGACGATGCTGATGCCGAGGCCGAGGATGACGAGACACGGTCCATTGACGGCGTCGTTTCGACCTTTGAGCTCGATGATGCGGCGGAGAAGTGTGTGCTCGGCCTGTCGAAGCGCACGCATCTCACGGGCCGCGGCATCGTGCGCCTGGTGCGTATCGCGCGTACCATCGCCGACGTCGCCGAGAGCGAGCAAGTGACGCAGGACCACGTGCTCGAGGCGGCGATGTACCAGGGAAGGAGGGACCAATGATGGCCGAGGGGACCTTCGAGCTGCATCCAGGTGACGCGTTGTATCCCGAGACCGTTTTGGAGCTTTCTGATGTACCCCAGACACTCTATGTGCGCGGCAACCCCGAGGTGCTTTCGACGCCCGCGCTCTCCATCATCGGCGCGCGCAAGGCCTCTCCGTATGGTCTTGCCGTGGCAGAGCTTGCGGCAAAGGTTGCGGTCGAGGCGGGCGTGACGGTAGTTTCGGGCGGCGCGGTCGGTTGTGACCAGGCCTCGGGTTGGGCTGCGGTCAATGCCGGCGGCAAACACGTCGTGGTGCTGGGGACGGGCGCCGACGTGGTCTACCCGCGTTCGAGCGCGGGGCTTATTACGCGCACGCTCGATACGGGTGGCGCGGTCGTGTCGATCTCTCCGTGGGGCATGGGTCCGCGCAAGTTTGCCTTTCCGCGCCGCAATCGCGTAATCGCGGCCCTGTCGCAAGCCCTCTTTGTATCCGAGGCGGGTATGCCTTCCGGGACGTTTTCTACAGCCGAGGCTGCTATGGATTTGGGGCGAGAACTTCTTGCCGTGCCAGGGTCGATCCTATCGCCCGAGTCGCGTGGCACGAATTACCTCATTGCGAACGGTGCCTGCTGCATCATCGACGAGGAATCTATCGAGATGGCTATTTCACGCACATCGTAAGTCACAAGAATGTACATAATTAAAAATCATTTTATAAGAAATACC
>URVD01000218.1 GCA_900551195.1 uncultured Collinsella sp. | reverse complement strand
CTTGTCCGTCAGAAGGTGCTCCCGCACATTCATGACGAGCGCACCATTGTGTGGCCCGTATGGAACATAAAGTGATGGCGCATGTGGCGCAGATCGGCGGCATCTCCGACCTGCCGATGGACGATATGGTCTATCGCGAGGCCGACCGCAAGGCGATCCTTACGAACGATCTGCCGTGCATTGACGCCGCCGCAGCCGGCCGCATGCGCGAGGAGATTCTGGCCGCGCGCGACGAGCTCGACAGCATCGGCGGCATCGTGGAGTGCGGCATTTACGGGCTTCCCACGGGCATAGGCGACCCCATGTTCGACGGCATCGAGAACCGCATCGCGCAGATCGCCTTTGGCATTCCCGCCGTAAAGGGCGTTGAGTTTGGCATGGGCTTTGCCGTGGCCGCCATGCGCGGCAGCGAGAACAACGATCCATATCGCATCGATGCCGAGACCGGCGAAATCGAGGTCGAGTCCAATAACGCCGGCGGCATCCTGGGCGGTATTTCGACCGGCGCGCCCGTCATGTGGCGCATGGCCGTAAAGCCGACGCCCTCAATTGGCCGCGAGCAACAGACCGTGGACATGGACGCCATGGAAAATGCCGAGCTCTCGGTCCACGGCCGCCACGATCCCTGCATCGTCCCGCGCGCCGTCCCCGTAGCCGAAGCAGCCGCCGCCCTCGCCATCTGGGACGCCCTCCTCGAGGACGCAGGCCAGCTCTAACCCGACTCACCTGAGTTGCCCGTCAACTCTGCCATTACGCGAAAGGGGCCTCCATGGACCTTGCCGATATTCGCCAAGCCATCGATGGCATCGACACCACGCTCCTCAACAGCTTTGTCGAGCGCATGGACATTGCCACCGAGGTCGCCAAATCAAAAATCGAGATGGGCAAGGCCGTCTTCGACCCCGCCCGTGAGCGCTCCAAGCTCAACAACCTCGCCAGCCGCGCGCCCGAGCGCTACGAGGCGCAAACTATCACCCTGTTCCGTCTCCTCATGAGCATGAGCAAGGCCGAGCAGCAGCGCTACATCAACGAGCTCAGGGGCATCACGGTCTCGCAAAAGGCCCATGCCACGGCCGCAGCCTGTGACACGCCCTTCCCCCAGACGGCCACTGTCGCCTGCCAAGGCGTCGAAGGCGCCTACAGCCAGATCGCCGCGTGCAAACTCTTCGACGTGCCCGACATCGCGTTTTTCGAGACCTTCGAGGGCGTCATGCGCGCCGTGCGCGACGGCTTTTGCGAGTTTGGCGTACTGCCCATCGAAAACTCAACCGCCGGCTCGGTAAACGCCGTCTACGACCTGCTCGCACAGTTCGACTTCCATATCGTGCGCTCGCTGCGCCTCAAGATCGACCATAACCTGCTCGTCAAGCCCGGCACCAAGCTCGCGGACATACGCGAGGTCTACAGCCACGGCCAGGCCATTGCCCAATGCGCCGGCTTTATCGAGGCGCACGACCTGCACGCCACCAAGTACCCCAACACGGCCATGTCGGCCGAGATGGTCGCCAGCTCCGAACGCACCGATGTTGCCGCGATCGCCTCGCGCAGCTGTGCGGCACTCTACGGACTGGAGGTGCTGGAACCCAACATCCAGGACTCGGACAACAACTATACGCGTTTTGTCGTCATCAGTCGCGAGCCGCGCGTCTACCCCGGCGCCAACCGTACCTCGCTCATGATCACCACAGCCAACGAGCCGGGCGCCCTTTACCGCGTACTCGAGCGCTTCTATGCGCTCAACATCAACCTCATTAAGCTCGAAAGCCGTCCCATCCCCGGGCACGACTTTGAGTTTATGTTCTACTTTGACCTGGACTGCCCCTTTGGCAGCAAGGCCCTCGACGACCTGCTCGATTCCATCGACGACGTGTGCGAGAGCTTCACCTACTTTGGCAGCTACACGGAGGTGCTCTAGATGACCGATGCCGCCGCAACCCGCCCCTACGGCGTGCTGGGCCGCGTGCTGGGCCACAGCTACACCCCGACCATCTACAAAGAGCTCGTTGGGCTTGAGTACGTGCGATTTGAGCGCGAGCCCGAGGATCTTGAGGCCTTTATGACGGGCGACGAATGGGAGGGCACCAACGTGACCATCCCCTACAAGCGCGTTGTCATGGAATACCTGGACGAGCTGAGTCCGCTGGCCGAGCGCATGGGCAACGTCAACACCATCACACGCCTGCCTGACGGCCGTCTACGTGGCGACAACACCGACTACTTTGGTTTTCAGTGTCTAGTCGAGGAGTTAGGCGTAGAGGTTGCCGGCAAGAAGGCCCTCGTGCTCGGTGCCACCGGCGGCGCCGGCACCACGGCAAGTATGGTGCTGGGCGACCTGGGCGTGATCGTGGTACCCGTAGGACGCGCGAGCGAGGTCAACTACGACAACATCTCCCAGCAATCCGATGCCGCGTTGCTCGTCAACTGCACGCCTGCCGGCATGTTCCCCCACTGCCCCGACGCGCCTTGCACGCTCGAGGGCCTCGACGCGCTCGAGGGCATCATCGATATCGTCTACAACCCCGCCCGCACGGGCCTAATGCTCGAAGCCGAGCGCCGCGGCATCCCCTGCATCGGCGGCCTGCTCATGCTTGTGGCCCAGGCGGCACAGGCTGT
>URVD01000217.1 GCA_900551195.1 uncultured Collinsella sp. | reverse complement strand
GGCCATCTTTGGCCGAAAGGAACATGGGAAGCGCGACCGCGCGCGGAACGGGGCCGCAGGCGTAGCAGACGTCGAATATACCGTCACAGGGGTCAGCGTCGGGACAGATGCGATAGCCCGAGCCATAGGTAGGACCCAGCTGAATCGCCATGATGATTGCCCTCACGCGCTCGGCGGGCGCCCCGTCAAAGCTGACTGTCATGGGGTAGTTGCGATAGCGTAGGCCAAACTGCTCAAGTCCCGAGAGGGTGTAGAGCGGCGCGCCCGTCAAGCCGGTCTTTTTGCGCAGCTCGGTGGTGCCAAGGCCTATGGCGGCATCGATGCCGACCGAAAGCGTCTGGTCGTAGTACTCAACGGTAGCCTCGCCGCTGCCGCTCGCAGGGCTCCACGAGCGAATGCGCCCGATGTCCTGACGCTGCAGCTCGCAGGTGAGCAGCGCGCCATAATCCTTGCCGGAGAAATCGTCGATGCCGAGCGTCTGGGCAAAATCGTTGCCGGAGCCCACGGGCAGGACGGCAAGAGCGGGGCGGGCGTTCTCCTTTTGCGTCATAAGCCCGTTGACGACCTCGTGAATCACGCCGTCGCCGCCGAGTGCGATAACGGTGCGATAGCCCTGAGCCTGTGCGGCCAGCTCCTTGGCGTGTCCCATACGCTCGGTCAACACCAGGTCAAACTGGGATGCGCGTGCAGTCATGTCCAAAAAGCGTTGCAGGCGCTCGGCAACTTCGCGTGCCGCACCCGACTGGGCGGCTGGGTTGGCGATGATGAGCGTGCGACCAAAATCAGTTGCGTGCATGGGGCGACTCCCGGCGTATAACGTGACGGTGCGGTCGCGCTCGGGTCGAATTGCCCCCGATTGTGGCTGCACGGCGAATACTAACGTCTACTCTATCAGGTCGTTGTGGCGCTCGATAGCATCCGCTACCGTACCGCCCTCATCCACAATAAGCGAACGGCGCTTGGGTGAGATGATGCGCTGGGCGGGGTACACGCCGCGGTGTCCGCCGGTTAGATAGCTGATAAAGGCCACGATGACAAAGAACCCGGCGGCCGTGCCGTGGAACAGGTCGATGGCCATCATGCAGGTGGTGATGGGCACGTTGAGGCCGGCGCAGAACACGCCGAGCATGCCGAGAGCCGCCAGAAAACTGGGGTCAAGCCCGGTAAGGTAACCGATCCAGCCACCGAGTGCCGCACCGATGCCAAACAGGGGCGTGACCTCGCCGCCTTGGAAGCCCGCGCCCAGGGTAAGCGCTGTGACGACCAACTTGATGGCTGCGTCCGCCAGGGTGGTGTTGCCCGCAAATCCGGCGCCTGAAAGCCACGTGGAAAGGCCGGCGTAGTCCCAGGCGTCGAGGAGGGCATAGGCGGCCAAAACCACGAGTGCGCCTATAAGTGCGCGAACGAGGTAATTGGTGATAAAGCGACCGTACAGGCTTTTGACGGTTCGAACCGACCAGGCAAAGAGGCGTGCCGTCAGGCCGAAGATAATTGCGCTGATAACAACGATGACAACCGTCCGTGGTGTCATGTTGGGAACGCTGGCGATGACATTCACTTCGTACTCGGTACCCAGGGCGAGTGATGTAAAGTAGCCGGTAAACGACGCGACCAGGCAATAGATGCCCGCGGTGTAGTCGATCTTGCCGATAAAGCACATCTCCATTCCAAAGAAAGCTCCGGCAAGGGGCGAACCGAATACGGCGCCAAAGGCCGACGAGATGCCGGCGAGCATGAGGTCGTGGTGGTCATGCTTTTTGAGGTGGGCGAGGCTCGAGATGTTGCTGGCGATGGTGCCGCCAATCTGCACCGCAGCTCCCTCGCGACCGGCCGATCCGCCCGTTAGGTGCGTGAGCGTAGAGCAGACGAAGGTGAGGACGGCCATGCGCATATGGATGAGGCGTGTGCCCAGAGCGGAGTCGATGACCAGGTTGTTGCCTCGTTTGGCAGCAAGGCCGTGGTTTTTGTAGACCCACGCGGTGGCAATGCCCACAACGGGAAGCAATGCGTAGACCCACGCGTGGTGCTCGCGATAGTCGGTCGCGATATTCAACGAGGCCAAAAACGCCCAAGCGGCAACGCCCATGGCAAGCGAGACGATGACGACGAGTACGAGCAACTTGGCGCTCGCGAGTAGGTTGCGGGCGTTGCGGCGCGTGTCGGCAGCCAAGAGATGCTCGGAGCGGGTGAGCTGTTGCCTGCCTGCCATGATGACGTCGTTAAGGGAGAAAAGGCCGCCGTCGTCGAGCGGCTGGGGATGGTCTTGCGCCTCGTTTGCGCTTTCGGGTTTGTCGTTATGAGTCATACGTTCCTCTTTTAGGTTGCAACGCAAGCATTATAGAACGTGCCAAACGTGACAAACCGGCAGGTTGATTTTCGGTTCTGTTTCGCCGTCCGTTACCGACAGGTGTATTCGCGGCCGCGGGCCAGGTCTTGAGCAAGCGGCGAGGGATTATACTGAGATAAACATAAAGACTCGGCGCTTTTGTTGCGCGCCGCAGCATGCTAGAGGTGTATATGGCTGAGAAACTCATTCCGTTGGAGGACGCACAGGCGATCGTCTTGTCGCACGTGAATCGCACCGAAGTTGTCGAGATTCCCGTGTGGCAGGCCGTCGGTCTTCCCTTGGCCGAGG
>URVD01000216.1 GCA_900551195.1 uncultured Collinsella sp. | reverse complement strand
AATACGCCGCGCCAGCTCCACCAGGCGCTCCCCCGCCAGCGACGGCGTGCCGCCGCCAACATAGACGGTGCGGATCTGGTCGAGGGCCCCAGCCTTGCCAAAAGCATCGAGACGCGCGAACAACTGCTCAAAATAGGAATCGAGCGCGGCATCCAAATCACACGAAGCAAAGCTGCGCGAGTCGAAGTCGCAGTAGCGGCACTTTTGGGCACAGAACGGCACGTGCACGTACAGCGCGGTAACGGCCACCCTTAAGCCTCCAGCGGATGAGGGGGCACCGATTCGCCGGCGGCAAGGGCAGCCTCGCAGGCCACCACATCATGCTCGATCTCATCGACCAGCGCCATAAACTCCTCATACGTGGAGCAGCGCACCACATGGGCACGCCAAGCGGCGGCATGGGGCATGCCTTTTAAGTACCAGCTTGCGTACGTACGGGCACGCGACATGAGCGGCAGGAGCTCATGCGTCAGCGTTAGGTGCTCACGCAGGGCGTCCAGGCGCTCGACAGAGCTGCGCGCCGGCACCGGTGTGCCATCGAGCGCAAGAGCGCGAGCATCGCCAAACACCCACGGGTTCCCGTAGATGCCGCGCGCGATAAACACCGCGCTGGCACCCGAGTTTCGCAGATGCACCGCGGCATCCTCGGCGGTGAACACATCACCCGAACCGATCACGGGAATCTCAACGGCATCTGCGACCTCATCGACGACCGACCAATCGGCCTGGCCGGTGTAGAGCTGCGTGGCGCAACGACCATGCACGGCGACTGCGGCAGCCCCTGCGCCCTCAAGCATCTGGGCAAATGTCGCGGCATTGCGGTCCTCGGCATAAAAGCCTTTGCGAATCTTGACGGTCACGGGCACGTGCGCCGCGCCCACCGTGGCCTCGACGATCTTCTCCGCCAGGTCGGGCGTGCGCATGAGCGCCGAGCCCTCGCCCTTGGTAACAACCTTGCGGGCGGGGCATGCCATATTGATATCGATGAGCGACAGGCGATCGCCAACGCGCTCCTCGACGGCAGCGACGGCGCTCGCAAACTGATCGGGCTTGGAGCCGAAGAGTTGCACGCAAATCTGCTGCTCCTCGTCGGCCGGTAGCACCAGGCGCCAGGTCTTGTTGCTGGCATAGGCAAGGCCCGCCACGCTCACCATCTCGCTGTAGGCAAGGTTGGCACCGCGACGGCGGCACATGATGCGGTAGGCAGGGTCGGTCACGCCCGCCATGGGAGCCATAAGGAACGGCTGCTCGGCATAGGCGCCCAGCAGCCGCTTGCTGTATTCAGAAAGCGCCATAGACCTACTCGTCCACCTTGAGGATCGCCATAAAGGCCTCCTGCGGGACCTCGACCGATCCGATGGCCTTCATGCGCTTCTTGCCCTCTTTCTGCTTCTCGAGCAGCTTGCGCTTACGCGAGATATCGCCGCCGTAGCACTTAGCAAGCACGTCCTTGCGACGCGCCTTGACGGTGGAGCGGGCAATGATCTTATTGCCGATAGCACCCTGGATGGGCACCTCGAACAGCTGACGCGGGATGATCTCCTTAAGCTTGTCGCACAGGCCACGGGCCAGGCCATAGGCCTTGTCCTTGTGGACGATAAACGACAGCGCGTCCACCTCATCGCCCGAAAGCAAGATATCGAGCTTAACGAGCTCGGAGGGACGGTACTCGTTGAACTCGTAGTCGAGCGAGGCATAGCCCTTGGTACGACTCTTGAGCTGGTCAAAGAAGTCCAGGATGAGCTCGGCGAGCGGCATGTCAAAGCGCATCTCGACCGATTTGCTCGTGAGATGGATCATGTCGGTTGTAATGCCACGGTGCTCGATAGCGAGCTGCATGACGGCACCCGTATACTCGGGCGGGCAGATGATCTTAGCCTTGAGGTAGGGTTCCTCGATACGCTCGATGCGCGTGGCCTCGGGAAGATCCTGCGGGCTACGGACATCAATCATCTCTCCGTCAGTCTTGTAGACGTGATAGTCAACCGAGGGGCTCGTGGCAATGAGGTCCAGATTGAACTCGCGCTCCAGGCGTTCCTTGACGACTTCCATGTGCAGCAGGCCCAGGAAGCCCACACGGAAGCCAAAGCCGAGCGCCACCGAGGTCTCGGGCTCCCACACCAACGACGGGTCGTTGACGTGCAGCTTATCGAGCGCGTCACGCAGGTTCTCATAGTCCTTGTTATCGATCGGGAACAGGCCCGTATAGACCATGGGCTTAGCCTCGCGGTAGCCGGGAAGCGGCTCGGGGCAGGGATTCGACGCCCACGTGAGGGTATCGCCCACGCGCACGGCCTCGGGGTCCTTCAGGCCCGTGACCACGTAGCCCACCTCGCCGACCGTCAGCGCATCGACCGGAGTCTCGGCGGGACGCTTGACGCCCACGCCATCGACCAAAAAGTCGCCCTTTGCCTGCATCATGCGCAGGGTATCGCCCTTTTTGATGGAACCGTCAAAGATGCGCACCGTGGCGACGACGCCGCGATACTCGTCGAAATACGAATCCAGGATGAGTGCCTTGAGCGGCGCGTTCGCATCGCCCTTGGGCGGCGAGATCAAAAAGACAATGGACTCCAGCAGATCGTGGATACCCTCGCCGGTCTTGCCCGAGACACACACGGCCGCAAGAACAGAACACTGCCGCAATCATTGCCATAATAGACAAATTTTTACCTT
>URVD01000215.1 GCA_900551195.1 uncultured Collinsella sp. | reverse complement strand
AGCCACGGACCTCTCGGATCCAATACGCCACACGCCGGACTGGGTTATCTGAATAAATATGGTGAAGGCCCCTTTCGGGGCCTTCTTTGTTAAAGGAATTCGCCTACTCGGTGGACTTCGGGTTCTAGGTCTACGTCGAACTGCTCTTTGACTTTGGCTTGGATGTCGCGGATGAGTTCGTCAACGTCGGCGGCGGTGGCGTGGTTGGCGTTGACGATAAAACCGCAGTGCTTTTCGCTTACCTGCGCGCCGCCAACGGCGTGTCCTCGCAGGCCGGCATCCATGATGAGTTTGCCGGCAAAGTAACCCTCGGGGCGCTTGAAAGTGGAGCCGGCGCTCGGCATGTCGAGCGGCTGCTTGTCCTCGCGGCGCTGGCGGTAGTCGTCCATGTCGGCCTTGATCATCGCGGCGTTGCCCGGGGCGAGATTGAAGGTGGCCGAAAGCACGATAAAGCCGTCATCGGCGATGCGGCTCTTTCGATAACCCAGGTTGAGCTCGTCGACATCGAACTCGATGATATTGCCGCTGCCGCGGGTGCCGTCGTCGAGCTGGCGAGCGGGTTTGTAGACGCGCACGGACTCCAGCACATCGGCCATGCAGGCACCGTAGGCACCGGCGTTCATGTAGCAGGCGCCGCCGACCGATCCGGGGATGCCCGAGATGGGCTCCATGCCGGTGAGACCGGCCTCGGCTGCCGCGGCTGCGACATCGGAAAGCAGCGCGCCGGCTGCCGCCGTGACGTGCGTGCCGTCGATCGTAATGTCGGAGAGGCCTTCGCCCAGCGCCACGACGACGCCGCGGATGCCCTTGTCGCCGACGAGTAGGTCGGAGCCGTTGCCCACGATGGTGAGGGGCAGATCGCAGCGATAGCAGGTATCGAGCGTGGCGACGAGGCCCTGCTCGGTATCGGGCGTGACAAAGACGTCGGCCGGGCCGCCGATCTTAAACGTGGTGTGCTCGCGCATGGGCTCGCTCATGAGCACGTTGTCCTCGCCGGCAACGCCAGCGAGCGCGCAGAGCAGGTCCTCGTTAAAAAAGTCATTCTCGTGCATACGTATATCCGCCTTATGGTGGTCGTTTTCATCAATCGAATGCAATATACCCCACCCGGATGGATTTGGTGCAAAGTAACCTGACCCCAATGCATCACATGGTGCAAAGGGGTCAGGTTGCTTTGCACCAATCGCGGCGATAAAACAGCCGTCTACCGGATTGGTAAAGTGTTTATCACCGAGGTAGAGGGGTAGTCGCTATACTTTCAAGAGATTGCGCGTAAACCCGGAAGGAGCGAGATGGCCAACAAAGTCACCCTCAAGCAGATCGCCCAGGAGGTGGGGCTTTCCCCCTCGTCGGTCTCGCTTGTGCTCAATAATCGGCCCTGTCGCATCTCGGAAGAAAACCGCAAGCTCATCAAAGAGGTCGCGGCGCGCAACCACTATGTTCCCAACCAGATCGCGCGCAGCCTGGTCATGCGCGAGTCGCGCACCCTGGGCCTTATCGTCCCTAACATCGAGAGCCGCTTTTTTGCCTCGCTCGCCGGTAGCCTGGAAAAGCGCTGCCGCGAGGACGGCTATGCGCTCTTCATTACCAGCTCGGGCGGAAGCGCCGATGACGATCTGGAGCTGCTGCGCCAGCTGGTGACGCGCGGCGTTGATGGCGTCTTCCTGGTCGTAGGCGACGAGTTCTCCGACGACCGCGCCCTGCGCGAAGAAGTCAGCCATCTGCCTATCCCTGCCGTGATGGTCGACCGTGCCATTGAGGGGCTCGAGTGCGACAAGGTGATGTTCGACCACGAGATGGGTGGCTACATGGCCACTCGCTATCTGATCGAGCAGGGCCACCGTCGCATTGCCTGCTTGGTTAACGCGCGCCGTTCCAATACGGGGCGTAAGCGACTTGCCGGCTATGAGCGCGCGCTGCGCGAGGTTGGCCTGCCTATCGACGCACGTTTGGAGTTTGAGAGCGAGTACTACATTCCGAGTGCCTATGAGGCCTCGGAGGCGGTGCTCGCAACTGATGCCACCGCTGTGTTCGCAAGTTCGGATAACATCGCCCTCGGTCTGCTCAAGCGCTTGCACGAGATGGGGAAGAGCATCCCGGGCGATATCTCGGTGGTGAGCTATGACAACTCGGCGGCCGACGTTCTCTTTGAGCCGGCGCTGACCGCGATTGAGCAGGATCCTGGTGTCCTTGCGGAGCATGCTTTTGGCTGCATGTCCAAGCGTCTTGCCGGTAGGGGCGGCAGGCGTGCCGAAGAGGTCGTTCTGGAGCCGGCGCTTATCGTTAAGGACAGCGTGCTCGAGCTTACTAAACACAACTAAACACGTTTATCAATTCATGCAGATTGAATGTGGAGTACCTGTGACAGACAATGCCGCAGGTGAATGTCTGCTTTTGCCTGTCCATATGGCAAATCAGGATGGTAAAACGTTTTTTCACCATGATAAAACGTTTTAGCAAATATACTAGTCCCAACGAAAGGTTGCCGTATCGGAAGGCGACCGCGCAGCGAAGGGACATAAACAATGGCTAAAACACTGGGAACGCCGTGGCAAAAACTGGGACATGAGGTTCCCGCTTCCGAGCTCGAGGGTGTCGACCTGTATTGGCGCGCTTCGAACTACCTGTCCGTCGGCCAGATTTACCTTCGCTCCAACCCGCTGATGCGCAGCGACTTT
>URVD01000214.1 GCA_900551195.1 uncultured Collinsella sp. | reverse complement strand
CAGAGAAATCAATTAGCGGGCAGAAGGGCAAAAGTAGTCAAAAACCCTTCCCAAATTAGCTACCCCTTGCACCCGTTATTCGCCCGGGTTGATGTTCGCGTAGAACTCCGCCCCATCATCGAGCCGCAGGATACCGACGCGGCCGAACTCGGAGCCGGTGGCGGCGGCGCAGTCGATATCGATGCGATCGGGCACGCCGGCGGTATCCTCGCCACCCAGACGCACAATCTGCCCGCGGCCCGACTCCTCATCGAGCCCCGCCAGGCCGCCAACCTCGCAATAGCGCCCAAGCGACACCGTGGGCGTGTGGCCGCTCACCACGACCGGCCCCTCGCCCTCGGCAGAAAGCAGTCCCGTCGGCGCATCCCAATAGCCGTGACGAATCCACAGTAGGTCATCGGACGACTGCACCGCGAGCATCTGCTGCAGCAGCTCGCGATCGGCACCCACCGCTCCGACGCCATCGGCACAATCGACGCCATGCTCAAGTAAAAACGCGCGCGCCGCCTTCATCTCGATTCCAGCATGTACCAGCAGATACGGGCGCTCCTTGGTCTCGGCCACCGCGTAGAGCGGCAGCGCGGCCATCCATCGCACGAGCTCCTCGTATGCCTCAAATTCCATGTCGTTGAGCTGCTCGCGCGTCGTCCAGCCACCGTTGATATCCCAGGTCTCGGCATCGAGCGGATCCTGGCCAATGATGGCATCGAGCATGATCTGCTCGTGATTGCCCTTGAGAACGCGGGCGTTAGGCAGCGAGCGCACGAACTTAATAACGCCGACCGGATCGGGCCCGCGATCGATCATGTCGCCCAGCACGTACAGCGTGTCGTCGGACGTCAACGAGATCTTAGACAGGGCCTCGTCAAGCGCATGCACGTGTCCGTGAGCATCAGATGTCACATAGATCGCCATGGAACGCCTTTCCCTACCTTGCGACCGAAGCCCGGAACCGCAACTAAAACTTCAAGTTGAACTTAAATGTTACCCATTGTACTCCGTTGCAATAAAGCTGGAAAGGGTTTCCGAGCAGAGGCAAAGACGGCAGCCGTCTATGACGATATCGCGCACGCCCGCAATCCAACCCCATAAACCCACCATCTTTGGGTACAAATAACCGCAGACAACTGACCGTGCCACGCCAACCACCCAGGAGCGGACACCATCCATGAACCAGATCCTTCTCTTTATCGGCCTCGTTATTATTCTGTGCCTGACCATCAAGCCCGTCGGCAAAAAACTCCCCTTCCCCACCCTGCTCATCTTTATCGCGCTCGGCATGCTGTTGGGCGTCAACGGGCCGGCTCACATCGACTTTAGCGACTACGCGCTCACCGAAACCGTCTGCAGCACGGCGCTGCTGTTCATCATGTTCTACGGCGGTTTTAACACCAACATCGACCGTGCCAAGCCCGTCGCCGCGCCTGCGGTGCTGCTGAGCACGCTCGGCGTCGTCATCACTGCCGGCATTACCGGCGTGTTCGCGCACTTTGTACTGGGCTTCGACTGGATCGGCGGCCTGCTGCTGGGATCGGTCGTGGCGTCCACCGACGCGGCCAGCGTCTTTAGCGTTCTGCGCGAGCACAGCCTTTCGCTGAGGGGCGGCACCGACTCGCTGCTCGAGGTCGAATCGGGCTCCAACGACCCCGTCGCCTACATGCTCACCGCCGTGCTCGCCACACTCGCGGCCGGCGGCGACATCAACATTCCCGCACTGCTGGCCAAGCAGATTATCCTGGGCGCGGGCCTGGGCCTTGCCATCGGCTGGGCGGCGGGCCACCTGATTGAACGCGCACGCGCAACAGCCGAGGGCGCGCAGACCATCTTCTTGTTCGCCGTGGCCATCGTCGCCTACGCGCTGCCGAGCTACCTGGGCGGCAACGGCTTTTTGGCCGTATACCTTGCAGGCATTGTGCTGGGCGCAAGCGACATCACCGGTAAGGTCGAGATGGCGCACTTCTTCGACACCCTCACCGAGATGGCAGAGATGACCATCTTCTTCTTGCTCGGCCTGCTCGTAACGCCCGCACGCCTGCCGCAGATGCTGCTGCCGGGCCTGGCGCTCATGGCGTTCATGCTCTTCGTGAGCCGCCCCATCGCCGTCGGCGTGCTCCTAGCGCCCTTTAAGACGAACCCTCGCCAGGTTGCACTCGTAAGCTGGGCGGGCTTGCGCGGCGCGGCTTCGGTCGTCTTTAGCCTCTTTGCCGTGGTAGCCGGCGTTCCCGGCGGTCACGACCTGTTTGACCTGGTGTTTGTGATTGCCGTATCGAGCATTGTGGTGCAGGGTTCGCTACTGCCGGCGGTGGCGAAGAAACTCGATATGATCGATGCGGCCGGCGACGTACGCCGCACCTTTAACGACTACCGCGACGAGGACGGCATGTCGTTTGTAAAGCTCAAGGTGGGCGCTGGCCATCCGTTTGCCGGGCGCTCGCTCGCCGATATTGGCAGCGCGACGGACATGCTCGTGGTCTTGGTGCTGCGCGACGGGGCGCACCCGGTACTGCCCAACGGCGATACCGTCATCGAGGAAGGCGACCTTCTGGTGATGGCAGCCCCAACGTTCGAAGAGCGTGCCGAGGTTACGCTGCGCGAGGTCACCGTGACGCCCCACGGTCGCCTGGCCGGTCAGCGCCTGCGCGACGTGCCGCAGGGCAAGCACCCGTTTATCGTGGTGATG
>URVD01000213.1 GCA_900551195.1 uncultured Collinsella sp. | reverse complement strand
TTTGCGGGGGAGGCGTGGGACAATACCGAGCGAATGTGATTGGGCGTCTGGGAAAAGGGGTCGCGATGAACAAGTTGAGGACGCTTGCCGACGTGTTGCGCCAGGCTGGCTTTGCGCGCATCACGGGCCTGTTTCTCGTCTTCTATCTGCTGTGCTCGACGGCCGTCTGGCTGTCCGAGCCCACGACCCTTACGTTTGGCGACGGCCTCTGGTTTAGCTTTGAGACCGTATCGACGATCGGCTTCGGTGATATCCCGGCCGAGACGCCGGTTGCCCGCGCTATCACCGTCGTTTTGAGCGTCATCAGCATCTTCTACATCGCCATGCTCACGGGCGTGGCGGTGAACTACTGCAACACGCTCATCAAGATGCGCCAAAAGGACACCATGGCGCGCTTTATGGATGATCTGGAGCATTTGGAAGAGCTCGATCGTGACGAGCTTGCCGACCTATCGCGCCGTGTGCGCGAATATCGCCGACGCCAACGCTAGAACGGGCGCCGCGCGTCACGACGAGGGGGACTGAATATGAATATCACGGTATACCTGGGCGCCAGCGTCGGCAATGACCCGGCGTTTCTGCCTGCGGTGCAAGAGCTGGGCAACTGGATTGGCTCCAACGGGCACGCGCTGGTATACGGCGGGTCCAAATCGGGCCTGATGGGCGCGCTCGCCGATAGCGTACTCGAGGCAGGTGGACACGTGACGGGCGTTGAGCCGAGCTTTTTTATAGAGGCCGAGTTTCAGCACGACGGCATCGATGACCTCATCGTGACGAGCGATATGGCCGAGCGCAAAGCCAAGATGATTGAGCTCGGTGATGCGTTCATCGCCTTTCCCGGCGGGACGGGCACGCTCGAGGAGATTGCCGAGGTCATGTCCGCGGTGTCGTTGGGGCACCTGAGTGCTCCGTGCATCCTGTATAACCTTGACGGTTACTACAACGACCTCAAGGCGCTGCTCGGGCACATGATTGATAAGGGGCTTTCGAGCCCGAGGCGCCAGCACGGCATCTACTTTGCCGACGATTTGCGCGAGATTGTCTCGATTATCAACGGATAAGTCTTGAGCCTGCCCCACTATGACTCCCAATGGTGCCGTTTGTGGCGCAGATGGTTGGCTTGTCTGGGCAACGCTCGCTCTACAATAAAACATAACTATGTCGACTTTGACCGCGGGAGGACCCGATGGACAACCTTGCCAAACCCACAAACCGCGTGCTGTTTTTAGTTAGCGTTGCCGTGACCGGTGCGTTCGCAGGTGCCGCGGTCTGGCTGTTCTTTTTTGCGATGGAGCACGGTATCGACTATCTGTGGACCGAGATCCCCCACATGCTGGGCGCGGCGTCGCCCGAACTCGCCAGCGGCCCGTTCGGTTTTCTGCCGTATCCGTTTTTCGTCTGCCTGCTGGGCGGCCTGCTGATCGGCCTGTACGAAAAGCTTACGGGCACCAAGACCGACGACCTCAACCAGGTGATGGCTAAGGTTAAGCAAGACGGGCGCTACCCGTACGACAACCTGGGCAAGCTTTCGCTCGCGGCATTGCTGCCGCTGCTGTTTGGCGGAAGTATTGGACCGGAGGCCGGCCTGACCGGCGTTATCGCGGGTCTGTGCAGCTGGGTCGGCGACCGCATGCGCCGCTTTGGCGCCGAGTTCAGGGAGCTCACGCTGTTGGGCACCCAGGCCGCGCTGACGGCGCTCTTTACCGCGCCCGTCTTTGGCTTTGTGGCGCCGCTCGCCGGTAGCGCCGACGGCCAGGGCGAAGACGCCGGCGATGGGTCCGCGTCCGGCGAGATCACCATCAAGCTGCCCAAGGCACAGAAGACGGTGGTCTACGGTATCGCGATCGCTGGCGGTCTGGGCACCTACCTGCTGCTCGGCCAGGTTATGGGCGGCGGCATGGGCATGACCAGGTTCGAGTCCGCTCAGGTGGGCAACCTGGAACTTGTCTGGCTCATTCCGCTGGCGTTGGTCGGCACCGTATGCGGCTGGCTGTACTTTGTCTCTGAGCACGCGAGCGAAACGTTTGCCCGGGCCATAGGAGAGCGTCCTGTCGTTAAGGCAATGCTGGCCGGTCTGGTACTTGCCGCCTGCGGTACGGCTCTGCCCTACACCATGTTTGCCGGCGAGACCCAAGCCGACGTGCTCATGGAGACCTATCTGACCATTCCCGCCGGCGTGCTTATCGCGACCGGTCTTGTTAAGGCCATGCTGACGCCCGCCCTCATCAACCTTGGTTGGCGCGGCGGCCACTTCTTCCCCGTTATCTTCTCGGGCGTAAGCCTGGGCTATGGCCTTGCCATCCTCACCGGCGCAGATCCGGTCTTTTGCGTCGCCGTCTGCACGGCATCGACGATGGGTGCGGTCATGCGTCAGCCTGTCATGGTTGTGGGCCTGCTGCTTATGTGTTTCCCACTCAAGGGTATCGTCTGCATGATCATCGCCGCAGCCATTGCCGCTGGCATTCCACTGCCCAAGCCGCTGCGCAAGTAGCGCGGCAGCGCGCGGTCAGTACAAACATCTCAAGTCCGGTGCGGGCGCTGTGTCACGGATTTGCGGGTGGACTGGATTTCGTTCGGTATCGGCGCTACTTCCAAATTGCAAGCGCGGCGGTGCCCAGTACGATGAGGACGAGACCGATGGCGCTGCGGCGGGAGAGTTTTTCGTTGAATGCCAGGCGCGCAAAT
>URVD01000212.1 GCA_900551195.1 uncultured Collinsella sp. | reverse complement strand
GCCGCCGCAAGCGCGCGGTGTCCGTCGACAATGGCGAGACCGCGGGCAAGAACGCTTCTCGCGAGCGCGAGGTTCAGCAGCCCCAGCAGCAGAATCGCGGCGGTGGCATGAACCCCACGCGCCGTCGTCGCCGTCACCTATCGAGCGAGGAGCGCGAGGACGCCTTCCGCGCCGCAGCTGCTCGCGAGGCCGGTGCCGCTCCCAAGGGCGCCTCGGCTTCCGATGCGCCTGCCGACAAGGGTGGCAAGCCGCGTGGCGAGGAGGAGCACGCGCCACGTCCGCGCCGTCGCCATTCTTCGGGCACGCCGCAGAAGCCCTCGGTTCCATCCGTTGCCGATCAGGTTTCGGATGGCGAAGTCAAGGTCACGCGCCGTCGCCCCGGCGATGGCGGAGGAGTTGCCGCCAAGGCTTCGCACGGCGGCGCTCGCGACGAGCGCGAGCCGCGCGAGGATCGCGGTGGCGAGGGCTCGGCCGACCAGGGTCAAAAGCGCCGTCGCCGGCGCCGTTCCCGCAAGCCGCGCCAGGATGGTGGCGAGGGCTCGACCCCGTCTTCGTCCGCACCACAACCGCCCGCCGGCGAATAACGCCCGCGAGCGGATTTAGCCCGCCTTGCCCCGAGCGCATCGGGGTATCATAGCGCCGGATCAACAACCCTCCCTGCGACCGAATGTAGGGAGGGTTGTGTCTTGAAGAGCCATCTGAACATATTGAGCTGTCTGCAGGGTGCCGGCGCCCTACCGTTTGCGGACGAATTGCTGCCGTTTGCCGAGCGGGCGGCACGCGAGGCACTCGAGGCATTGTCGCCAACACGATGTGCCGGCTGCGAGCGCGCCGGTGCGCTTATTTGCCAAGACTGCCTGGCCGCACTCACGCTCATCGACCCACGTCATAGCTGTACCCGATGCGGCGCCCCGTTTGGGGATTTACTGTGCACTGAGTGTTCGGTCGAGGGCACGTCCTCGGCAATGGCGGAGGCGCTCGACCGCTGCCTGGCGTGCGCCGTCTATGCGCATCCGCTGCCGCGCATCATTAAAGCGTACAAGGACGCGGGCGAGCGACGCCTGGCGCCGTATCTGGCGGAGCTGCTCTACGACACCGCCCTGCATGCCCAGGTCGTAGCGCCCGAACGCTTAGGAGGTGTGCTGTCCGGTGCGGATGCGGTGGTGTTTGTGCCTGCGACGGCGGCAGCGTTTCGGCGGCGTGGCTTTGATCATATGGAGGCCATTGCGCGCCCATTTTGCGAGCTGTCGGGTGTTCCCCTGCTCGATGCCCTCGTCAAGTACGGGCGTGGCGACCAGCGCGAACTCGGTCGTGAGGAGCGTCGCGAGCGTGCCCAAGGCATGTACGAGACGGTTGAGGACGTGCGCGGCCGCCGCCTACTGCTTATCGATGACGTTATCACCACGGGCGCGACCATGGCAGCAGCCTCGGCGGAGCTCAAGCGTGCCGGCGCTGCGGCAGTCGATGGCCTTGCTATCGCACGTGTTTGGTAGGGGTGGTTTTGTGGCAGTGAAGATTGAGCGGCGCAACGAGCCGACAGGCGAACAGCTAGCGGCTTCCGTAATCCTAACAGGTGCCTCGGCGCTACGCATGATGCGCGCCGAGCGCCGGCAGATGGGCTACATCAGCTGGAAGGACCTTAATCCCGATGAAGAGCGCCGTGTGCTGCGCACGTCGTCGCCCTCGACCGAGGATATCTATCTTCCTGACTTGGTGCGAATTGGAGCCAAAAGTGGCGAGGTGCAGGAAGATCTGTGCTTGTTGGTGGGATCTGCGGCGCAGCGCCGCCGCATGCCTGGCGTAGGCTGGTCCGTGTGTTCCGGGTTGCCCGCCGGCTCGATTCTAGAGGTGGAACCGGGGGTGTACAGCCTATCTCCCGAGGCCCTTTGTGTTGCCGTTGCGCGTGAGGTCGGCTGCATCCAGGCGTTTGCCCTGGCCCAGGAGCTGTGCTCTAAGATTTCACTGAGCGACCGCGGGAAGTATCTGCCTCCCTACACCTCGCCTGTTACGAATAAACTTGCAAAGGACAAGGACCAGCCAGCAGACGTGGGCTACTTTGAAGTCGAGCCGGTGCTGATGCCCGATCGTCTGGCAGATTACCTTGCGGCATGCAAGGGGAATGTGGCCAAACAGCTGCTGCGTCTGTGTCCCTATCTTTCGGAAAACCTGCTCTCGCCCATGGAGTGCATCATGCTCGCCCGGTTTTCGCTTCCGTTTTCCTATGGTGGGTTTGCCTGCGGTCCTTTTAAGACCGACTACAAGATCGAGTTCGATGACCGTGCGCAGGCAATCTCGGGGATGCCTCATGCAGTTTGCGATGCGTATCAAGAGGCAGCCCGGTTTGACCTGGAATACAACGGTGAGCTGGGCCATTCCTCTCGGAGGGGACGTATCCATGATGAAAAGCGCAACACGGGCTTGATTACTATGGGAATCGAGGTCGCGACGGTCAACAACGAAATGCTCTGCGACATGGAAGCGATGGAAGCGCTCGCATGGCGCATGCACCAGCGTATGCGAAAGCGGTACCGGAATCGTGTCGATGCCCGCAGGAAGAAGCAAGAGGCGTTGCTTAACACGCTGCGGGCGTGTTTTGGGCTTAAGCCGGTCTAATTCACGTCGAAAATAGGGGGTTAATCATATGCCCTGGCCAAAATATGGCAAATATGAGTACTGTCACCGTTGTAGCTACATTATTTTCGTTAATAAAAGAA
>URVD01000211.1 GCA_900551195.1 uncultured Collinsella sp. | reverse complement strand
GGGGCTCGCGGACTGCCTGCGCATTACCGTGGGCACCCCGCAGGAAAACGACGAGGTGCTGGCAGCGTTTGCCGCGCTGGTGAAGGAGGAGATGTAGATGGACCGCTATGCCGAGGTAACCCGCAAGACGGGCGAGACCGACATTGTCGTAAAGCTCGACCTGGACGGATCTGGCGTGTGCGATATCTCGACCGGCGTGCCGTTTTTCGACCACATGCTCAACGCTTTTGGCCGCCATGGTCTGTTCGATCTGACGGTGCACGCGGTGGGCGACGTGGAGGTCGATGCGCACCACACCGTCGAGGACACGGGTATTGTACTGGGCGAGGCGTTTCGCCAGGCGCTGGGCGACAAGGTGGGCATTACGCGCTTTGCCGACGCGGCGATCGCCATGGACGAGACGCTTGTGATGGCTGCCGTTGATATTTCGGGCCGTGGGCAGGCCTACTGCGAGCTGCCCGTACCGACTGAGCGCGTGGGCAGCTTCGATACCGAGCTGGCCGTCGAGTTCTTCTACGCCTTTGCGCGCGACGCCAAGCTCACTCTGCACGTGCGCGAACTGGCGGGCGGCAACTCGCATCACATTATCGAGGCCGCCTTTAAGGCCGTGGGCCGCACGATGCGCCAAGCCTGTGAGCTGGACCCTCGCGTGCAGGGCATCCCCAGCACCAAGGGCTCGCTGTAACCGCTACAAAGGTAAAACCACTACGAAGGTGCCTGTCCCCTTTGTGGTGGTTTTGGATGATGGGAAAAGGGAGGGTCGCGTGGGCGAACCGAAGATTGTGGTGGTCGACTACCACAAGGGCAACTTGTCGAGCGTTGTGCGCGGGCTTGCGCGCGCCGGTGCCGCCGCCTGCACGTCGGACGATCCGGAGCAGATCCGCAACGCCGACGGCCTGGTCATCCCGGGCGTGGGCGCGTTCTATGACGCGATTGTCTTTATGCGCCAAAGCGGCGAGGCGGCGGCCGTGCTCGACGCCGTTGCCGCCGGAACTCCGCTGCTCGGCATCTGCCTGGGCCTTCAGCTATTTTTTGAGCGCGGCAACGAGGGCGTGCCGGCGGACGAAGGCGCGGACGCGGACGACGATGCCTCCGAGCAGGCCGGCGGTCCCTGGGTCGATGGCCTGGGCATTATGCGCGGCTCGTGCACGCGCTTGGAATCGAGTCGCCTGAAGGTGCCGCACGTGGGCTGGGACCAGGTGCACATGACGCCCGCCGGCGCGGCCGATCCGCTGCTTGCTGGTTTTGCCGAGGGTGCCAACATGTACTTTACCCACAGCTACGCGGTGGCCGACGACGCCGATGCCGCCGATGTGCTGGCGCGCACGCACTATACGCGGAGCTTCCCGTGCATCGTGCGCCATGGCAACGTGTGGGGCTGCCAGTTCCATCCCGAGAAATCCTCCGCGCTGGGTCAGCGCATCCTTAAGAACTTCGTCAACATCGTCGAGGAGGCTGGCCGATGATCCTGTTTCCCGCAATCGATCTGATCGGCGGCAAGGTCGTGCGCCTGGAGCGTGGCGACCGCAGCCGCTGCAAGGTATATTCCGACGACCCCGTGGCCGTTGCTCGCTCGTTTGCCGAGCAGGGCGCAAGCTGGGTGCACGTCGTCGACCTGTCCGCTGCCTTTGGCGAGGACGAGGACACATGCGCTGCCAACTCGGCGGCGATTAAGGCCATCTGCGGCGTCAACGGTCTGTCCGTGGACGTGGGCGGCGGCGTCCGCTCGCTCGCGCGCATCGACGAGTTGGCCGGCTACGGTGCGCGCCGCATTGCGCTGGGCACCGTGCTGGTGACCGAGCCGGGTTTTGCCGAGGTGGCAGCCAAAGGTTTTGGCGAGCTGTTGGTGGCCGACATTGCCGCATACGACGGCCAGGTCAAGGTGAACGGCTGGCGTGATGGCGCGGGCGTGGCACTCGACGATGCCGTGGCACAGCTCACCGAGCTGGGTTTTAAGCACCTGGTCTACACCGACATCGCGCGTGACGGCATGCAGACGGGCATCGATGTGGCGGCGTATCGCCATGTGGCCGAGGTCGCGGGCTTTCCCGTCGTGGCATCGGGTGGCATCTCGACGCTCGACGACATCCGTGCGCTGGCCGCAGTGGGTGAGGGCGCGATTGAAGGTGCTATTACCGGTCGCGCGCTCTACGAGGGCAACTTTACGCTGGTACAGGCGCTGGCCGCCGCCCGAGGGGAGGAGTAGTCCATGCTTACCAAACGTGTGATTCCCTGCCTGGACGTCAAGGACGGCCGTGTGGTCAAGGGCGTCAACTTTGTGAGCTTACGCGATGCGGGTGATCCGGTGGAGCTGGCGCGTGCCTATGACCGCGAGGGTGCGGACGAGGTCGTCTTCCTGGACATTACCGCCACGAGCGACAACCGTGCGACGACTATCGAGATGGCGGCGCATGCGGCCGAGGAGCTCGCTATTCCCTATACCGTGGGTGGCGGTTTCCGCGACTTGGCGGGCATGCGGACCATGGTTGCCGCCGGTGCCGATAAGGTGTCGCTCAACTCTGCCGCCGTGCGTGACCCGTCGCTGATCAGCCAGGCTGCCGCGGCGTTTGGCAGCCAGGCCGTGGTCGTGGCGATCGATGCCAAGCGCGTTGGTTTGCCCGGCGCATCCGGTGCCGACAAGTGGGAGGTCTTTACCGCGGGAGGCCGCAATGCCACGGGTATCGATGCGGTGGCGTGGGCCGAGGAAGCGGCTCGTCGCGGCGCCG
>URVD01000210.1 GCA_900551195.1 uncultured Collinsella sp. | reverse complement strand
CCGCGTGGACGAATCAGTTGCAAAACGGGCTCCAAAGCGTCCCTCGCAAACAAAAAGCCGGGGCCCGCGCGATGCGGACCCCGGCTCAATACCGTGACGATATGTCAGTTACGCTCTACACGTAGAACAGGATGTCGTCGTAGGTCGGAACCGGCCAGTAGTCGGCGGCCACGATCTCCTCCATGGCGTCCACGGCAGCGCGCAGCGTATCCATAGCGGGAACAACCTCGTGCGCGTACACGTTGGCCTGCTCCTGGCCATCGAGAGCCTCGGCCTTCTGATGCACGGCGTCGAGCGCCTTGATGGAGTCGTTGATGGCGGTGATACCGTTGCAGAGCTTGTTGAGCGTGTTCTGCTCGCACTGCATGGCAGCGTCGGCACCGGCGGCGCGGATTGTCTCCAGGCCCTTAGCGACCTTGGTGGCATAGGCGGTGATGACCGGACGATAGGTACGACGTGCCTCGCGAATCATCGTGGTGGCCTCGATGTTCATGAGCTTGTTGTACTTCTCGAGCTTGCAGTCGTAGCGGCACTGGGCCTCGGCGCGGGTCAGAACGCCCGTCTCCTCAAAGAGCGCGATGGCCTTATCGGAAACAAAGGCGGGAAGAGCGTCGGCCGTGGTCTTGTTGTTGGCAAGGCCGCGCTTCTCGGCCTCGATGGGCCACTCGTCGGAGTAACCGTCGCCGGAGAACAGGATGCGCTGGTGATCGGTCAGCACCTTCTTGCAGTACTCGAGCGCGGCGTCCTGGAACTTGTCCTCGGGCAGACCCTCGAGCGCGTCGGCGAAGGACTTGAGCGACTTGGCAACGGCGGCATCGAGCACCAGGTTGGAGTCGGAGACGTTCTGCTCGGAGCCGCAGGCACGGAACTCGAACTTGTTGCCGGTGAAGGCGAACGGCGAGGTGCGGTTGCGGTCGGTGTTGTCCTGCATCAGCTTGGGCAGGGTGTCGGCGCCCAGGTCGAGCACGCCGCGCGTGGCGTGGACGGAAGCCTTGCCGTCGATGATCTTCTCGACAACCTCGGTAAGCTGGTCGCCCAGGAAGATGGACATAATCGCCGGAGGAGCCTCGTTGGCGCCCAGACGATGATCGTTGCCGGCCGAGGCAACGGAGGCACGCAGGAGCTCCTGATAGTTATCGACGGCCTCGATCACCGCGGTGAGGAAGACGATGAACTGCAGGTTGTCGAGCGGGGTGTCGCCCGGGTCGAGCAGGTTCTCGGACTCGGTGCCAAGCGACCAGTTGTTGTGCTTGCCCGAACCGTTGATGCCCTCGAAGGGCTTCTCGTGCAGCAGGCAGACCAAGTCGTGGCGGGAGGCGATGAGCTTCATCTTCTCCATCATGACCAGATTCTGGTCGATGGCCTCGTTGACCTCGCCGTAGACAGGGGCGAGCTCATGCTGGCAGGGAGCGACCTCGTTGTGCTTGGTCTTGGCAGGAATGCCAAGCGCCCACAGCTCGTCGTCCAGGTCCTTCATATAGGCCGAGACGGTGGGGCGGATAGCGCCAAAGTAGTGCTCCTCGAGCTCCTGACCCTTGCAGGGAGCAGCGCCAAAGAGGGTGCGACCGGTGATGACTAGGTCCCTGCGCTTGCGGTAAGCGTCCTTCTTGATCAGGAAGTACTCCTGCTCATCGCCCACGGAAGGAACGACCTTCTTGGGGGTCTTGCCAAACAGCGCCAAAACGCGCTTGGACTCACGCGAGAGCGCGGTCATGGAGCGCAGCAGCGGGGTCTTCTTGTCCAGGGCCTCGCCCGTGTAGGAGCAGAAAGCCGTGGGGATGCACAGGACATCGTCCTTGATAAAGGCGGGGCTAGTGGGATCCCAAGCGGTGTAGCCACGGGCCTCGAAGGTGGCACGCAGGCCGCCGTTGGGGAAGCTCGAGGCATCGGGCTCGCCCTGGATGAGGTTCTTGCCCGTAAACTTGGTAATGGCGGTGCCGTCGTGGTTGGGCTCGAGGAAGCTGTCGTGCTTCTCGGAAGTAATGCCCGAAAGCGGCTGGAACCAGTGCGCGTAGTGCGTCGCGCCCTTGGAGATGGCCCAGACCTTCATGGCGTGGGCAACGGCGTTGGCCACATCCAGGTCGAGCGGCTCACCGTCCTCGAGGGTTGCAGCAAGGCGCTTCCAAATGTCCTTGGGGAGGTAGTCCTTCATGACTTCCTCAGAGAACACCATGGTCCCGAAGCGGTCAGTAAGTTCGGCCATACGGAACTCCCTTCGTATCGGCACCGCGTGAGAAGCGGTGTTGATTACTAACGAACGAGTCATAGATTAGGCTCGTCGTGTTTCCGCAACATTACCGTTATGTTGCTGTCACGAAACCAATCAATGAGGTTACCGCATCGCGGCGGCGTTGCCGCCCTCAACGGCCAATCAACTGTATAAATTGCAGACCTCTCCCCATGGTTTAAGGGTAGTCAATTTGGGATGGGGCTCTATTAACTGGTATTTCGCATCAGATACCAGTCTTTATAGCCCCATCCTAGATTGGCCGCTCTGCTATAGGGAATGTCGATAGCAAGGCATCTTTGATTGGTATCCCCCAAATAGTGAGTGAAACTCCACCGTGGCATAGTGGTGCTGTAGAATCCTTACAACACATCACACTATTTAAGTATCTAAAGGAGCACGATATGCGCGTCGACGAGGTTTTTAAGCAGGCAGCATCCCAGGGCACCGCACCCGTTTCGTTTGAGATGTTCCCGCCCAAGGGCGAGCTGACCCTCGACACGGCTCGCGAAGTGGCAGGCAATCTGTGCAAGCTTTCGCCGAGCTTTGTCTCGGTCACCTGCTCGGCCGGCGGCTCGGGCAACGGCGCCACCACCGCCCCCATCGCGCATATGATTACGAG
>URVD01000209.1 GCA_900551195.1 uncultured Collinsella sp. | reverse complement strand
GACCTCTCGGTCGCTATCGACGCCGTCCGAGACAAGTTCGGCGACACCGCCCTATCTTTCGGCCGCCAATCCCGCTTCAACGATTAACCGCCTTTGGGCAAAAAGAAAGCCGGGCAGATACGGAAAACCGCAACTGCCCGGCGATATGCGTGAGAGTAACTAAAACCCCGTCCCAAATGAGCTCCTAGAGGAGGTCGAGGGGAAGCTGGGGAGCGTCGCCCCAGAGCTTCTCGAGACGGTAGAAGTCGCGCGCCTCGGGAGTGAAGACGTGGACGACAACCGAACCGTAGTCCATGAGCATCCAGGTCTTCTGCTCGCGGCCCTCGATGGAGAACGGATGCTCGCCGCAAGCCTCGGCGACCTTCTCCTCGATCTCGTCGACGATCGAATCGACCTGGCGGTTGTTGGTACCGGTGGCAAGCACAAAGTAGTCGCACACATCGGAAAGCTCGGTCAGGTCGAGCACCTGAACGTCCTCGCCCTTCTTGTCGTAGGCGGCCTGCGCGGCGGCGCGGGCGACATCCTCGGCGGCGACACCGCTCGCGGACAGCGAGGCGGCAGTGCGGTCAGACGTGGCGGCGAAGCTCTTGTGCTCCACACCTTCAAGAATCTGCTCGTCGGTCATGGTCTCGTCGGCCATGGAATACCTCTTTCTAGTCAGCCCGAGCTAGCGCAGCTGGGCGTAATGGTTGTAAATCGAAATAGCCGTGGGATAAAGATAGCGCCCGGACTGGATCACATAGACCAGACCCTGCGCAAAACAGGAGAAGAACAACTCGTCAAGCGTCGACTCCCCCACCATCTTGCGCAGCGCATGGGCATAGTCGCCGTGGCGGTTGGGCTCGATGGCATCGGCCACAAAGACCACCATATCGAGCGGCGTCATGTCGCAGGCACCCACGGTGTGACGGTCGACAGCCTGGAAAACGGCCGGCGACAGTTCGGGAAAAAGCTGCGGAAGCTCATAGGCGGCAACAGGGCCATGCAAAAGCGGCGTCGCGGCGGAAGGAGAGCCGGCAATCTTAATGCCGTAATGCAGAGCGCGCGTGACCAGCTCGTCGTCGGAGAGCACTTTGTCCCAGTCATGGATCAGGCCGGCGGCAGCGGCATCAAAGCGGTCAACGCCGTAGACCTCGGCCAGATGAAGTGCGGTCTCGGCAACACCCAGCGAATGCACATAGCGCTTGCGCTTATCCTTCATGCGAACATCGAGCAGCTCTTGAATGCGCTTGAGCAGCGCGCGCTCATCGCCCTCAAACTGATCCTCTACCGACAACGTAGACCCCCATCACTCAAAATCTTCTTGGCCCAAATCGGCATATAGCCTGCGTTTGCGAATGTAGCCGAGCACGGACTCGCTCGTAAGATAGCGCACGCTCATACCGCGGGCAACACGCTTGCGAATGTTCGTCGAGCTGATCGCCAGCGCCGGAATCTGAATATAGCGCACGTCGAACGGCAGCCCCGACTCTTTGATTCGGGCACGCGCCGTATCGATATCAAAGCCCGGTCGCGTCGCCGCAATAAAGGTAGCAAGCTCAGCGATTCGTTCGGCATCATGCCAAGTCACAATATCGATAA
The DNA here is from genome assembly GCA_900551195.1 of uncultured Collinsella sp. Taxonomy (GTDB): domain Bacteria; phylum Actinomycetota; class Coriobacteriia; order Coriobacteriales; family Coriobacteriaceae; genus Collinsella. Next base: position 1,295 of record URVD01000209.1, on the reverse strand, counting down.
TCGCGTCGGCGCCCGTAATAAAGTAGAGCTTTACCTGCGACGGGTAAAAGTCGCGAAGGGCATGAAGCGTATCGGCCGTATAGGTTACACCCGGACGGTCGATCTCGAACCGGCTCGCCAAAAAGGCCGGGTTCGCGGCGGTGGCGAGGACCGTCATGGCATAACGGTCCTCGGCAGGCGTCACCGGCTTGTCAAGCTTAAAGGCAGGAGAGCCCGCCGGCATAAAGAGCACAGCGTCCAAGTCGAGCGACTCGCGCGCCTGCTCGGCGGTCACCAGGTGCCCGTAATGGATGGGATCAAAGGTGCCACCCATAATGCCGAGCCTAAACTCCTGCCCGTCCTCTAGAGGAAGCTCGGGCAGACCGATTCCACCGCGCAGCGACATGGCTTACTCGCCCTCCGAGGTCTCGGCATCGCCCGCGGCATCCGCCGCATCGACAACCTCGACGCCCTCATCCGCAGCATCGGCCACGTCAATGGCTTCAACGGCAACGTCCTCGCCAGCATCCTCGAGCTCCTCGTACTCCGAGAAGTCCTCGGCGCCCTCAAAGTCAAAGGCGCGCTGGCAAATGCGGACCTCGTCGCCCGCACGGCAACCGGCCTTCTCGAGCGCGTCGTCAACACCCATACGCGCAAACTTATGCTGCAGGTAAATGACGGCTTCCTCGTTTTCCCAGTCGGTCTGGATGACCATGCGCTCGATGGCACGACCGACCACGCGGAAGGCACCGGGCTCTTCCTGAACAATGCGGAAACGCTTCTCACGCTGCAGGCGACGGCGCTCCCACTCATCGTCGCGCAGAACGACCGGCTCATCGGAGACAGCCAACTCGGCACGCAGCTTAGCCACCTGCTCGCCCACGGCAAGCATCAGCGTGTTGAGGCCGGCGCCCGTCACGGCAGACACGGCAAAGAACATATGTCCATCGTCGAGCGCTGCGCGCTTGAGGTCGGCAATCTTGTCGGCCGTGCCCGGCGCATCGCACTTGTTGGCAACGACGATCTGCGGACGCTCCGAAAGCTCGGCGCCATACTGCTCGAGCTCGCGGTTGATGATGTGGTAATCCTCGACCGGATCGCGATCCTCAAAACCACCCGTCATGTCGACGACATGCATGATCAGGGCCGTACGCTCAATGTGGCGCAGGAACTGGTGACCCAGGCCCTCACCCTCGCTCGCGCCTTCGATAAGACCGGGGACGTCGGCAACGACGTAAGAATATTCACCGGCACGCACCATGCCGAGGTTCGGCACGAGCGTGGTGAACGGATAGTCGGCGATTTTCGGCTTGGCG
>URVD01000208.1 GCA_900551195.1 uncultured Collinsella sp. | reverse complement strand
TACCCACCCGGGTAGCGGCTCTTTTTGTTTGCGCAGTCGCAGGGTAACTAATGCCGATATATCAGTTGTGGCGAATTACGAGATGTAACGAGATGGAATGTCAGAGCGTCCATGACGCCCACCTGCCATATTTGCCCTTTACCGATTTGACGAGTCTTTGCGGCCCCATTGCCGATCACCCGTGCGACAATGCGCCGGACGAGAAAGGAATCCGATGGAATCAACTGACGTACTGGTAATTGGATCTGGCATTGCGGGCCTTTGTGCCGCCATCGAAGCGGCACGCACGGGTGCAACCGTCACTGTGGCAAGCGCCGGCAAGACCATGAGTGGATCGAGCTTCTTCCCGGGTACCTGGGGCCTCGGCCTCATCGGTCCCGTCGACGAAGACGACGAGCAGGACCTCATCGACACCATCCAGACCGTCGGCGGCGGTGTCGCCGACCCCGAACTCGTCCAAACGTTCGTCCACGGCATTCCCCAAGCGATTGACTGGCTCGAGCAAGACCTGGGCGTTGAGCTCCAGCGTCCGCAAAGCGCCAAGAGTGCTCAACAAAAGCAATTTATCCCCTGCTTTGACCACAAGACGCGCATGTGGCGCGGCCTCACCCGCAAGCCCCTTGAGGACGCTCTGACGACCTGGATCGAGTCGCTCGGCATTCGCCTGCTCCCCCGCCATGAGCTTATCGACCTTGTTGAGGACACGAACGGCAGAATAACCGGAACCGTACTCTACGACCTTACCGAAAATCGAATCGTGCCCTTTGCTGCCAAGGCCACGATCATCGCAGCCGGTGGCACAGGCGGCCTGTTCGAGCGCAGCCTTACGTCGGCTGATGTGCTCAGCTCCTCGCAGGCCATCGCACTGGCGCACGGCGCAACACTTACTAATATAGAGTTCATGCAGATGATGCCCGGCTTCATCGAGCCCAGGCGTAACTTGGTCTTCAACGAGAAAACCTGGCGCTACGTGCATGTAGACCAGCCGGTAGATATTGCCGACGACAAGCTGAACGACCTGCTCGAGCAGCGCTCTGGATATGGTCCCTTCACGTCACGCTTGGCCTCCCGCGCTATCGATCTCGTCATCGATCAGGCAGGTGTCGAAGGCCTGGCACTCCACTACGACTTCCCCCGCGAGGATGTCCCAGAGTTTGTGCAGACCTTTGCCACCTGGCTGCAAGACGAGCACGGCATCGCCCCGACTGACGAGATGCGCGTTGCGATGTATGCCCACGCCGCTAACGGCGGCATCAAGATCGATAAGACTGCGCACACGGGCATTGAGGGCCTCTACGCTTGCGGCGAGGCGACAGGCGGCATGCACGGCGCCGACCGCATTGGTGGCTTGTCAAGCGCCAACGGCATCGTATTCGGACGTATCGCGGGCGCATCGGCAGCCCTCACAGCGCAGAAAGAGCCTGAGGCGGCCCTGAAGGCGGATATCACCCTCCCCCAGTACGGCATTGCCACAACAGATGCCGAACGCCTGACACACAGCCTTAAGCACACGATGAGTACCTATTGCATGATCAACAGGACCGAAACAGGCCTATCCGAGGCACTACACGAGCTTGAGGGCTTGAAGACGGAGGCAACGACCTTGAGCACACAGAAAGCCCAGGACAGCGAAGTCGCAGCCCTCGCCCGCCTGCAATCGCAGATTCAGCTGGCACAGGAAATGGTCAAAGCCATGCGCAAGCGAACCGAAAGTCTCGGGTCGCACTATCGAGCGGATTAAACCGGACACCTATCTAAAGCAGAACACAACCAATCGATATCCATGGGCCCCGTGAGCTCGAAGCAGCACGGGGCCCATTCGTGTCCGCACGACAGCGTATCCTTATTCTGAATACAGAGCGGACAAAGCCCGCATAGAAAATAGACCAGCGAGGAGGAGATATGGACAGTAGAGATATCGAGAAGTGGCGTATCGAACTTGATAGCTACGCCAATGTGGAAGACGGCGTTGAGTATTGGCTCGCACGCGATTTAATGGAACCCATGGGGTACACTCGATGGGAGAACTTCGCCGAAGTTGTTAAGAGGGCAAAAGTCTCGTGCGAAACAAATAAAACTCCAGTTGATTCCCATTTTCGTGACACCACGAAAATGGTAACTGCCGGTGTCGCCGCTCGCGCGGTTAAAGACTACAAACTTACGCGCTATGCATGCTATTTAATCGCCCAAAACGGAGATTCAAACAAGCCAGAGATCGCGCTCGCCCAGGCATACTTTGCCGTGCAGACGCGCCGCCAAGAGCTCATAGAGCAGCGCTTCGCAGAGATTCAGCGCTTGCAGGCGCGTCACTCGCTATCCGATTCAGAGAAACAGCTCTCGGGTATTGCGTTCAAACGCGGCGTGGACTCCAAAGGATTCGCGATCATCAAGTCGAAGGGCGATGAGGCGTTATTCGGCGGCAGAAGCACGGCGGAAATGAAGCAGTAGCTCGGCGTACCCAAGAGCGCGGCATTGGCGGACAGGTTAGCCGATGTCCTCATCAAAGCAAAGGACCTCACGAACTCGATGACGGCCTTCAACGCCGAGGAACACGACTTGTACGGTCTGGACCAGATCAAACAAGAACACGTCGAGAACAACACGAGCGTGCGTGGCAGCCTCATCGACCGCGGAATTGTTCCCGAGAACCTACCGCCTGCCGAGGATACAAAAAAGCTCGAGCGTCGCGTGAAGGCAGACGAGAAGAAACTCAAGGAGGGTACTGACGGTTTCACCGATCCCCAGGGTAGACTCAATCTGTGAAAGCGGCCGCGCCCTTTCGGGTTCGACCCCATGCGAGGTTAACAAAAAAGCGACCAGCCTAAGCCAGTCGCTTTAACATGCTTTGGGTGGGCCGTCAGGGGGTCAGCCTGCTGTGCAGGCGGTCACTGCGGCGCTTCGCGCCTTGC
>URVD01000207.1 GCA_900551195.1 uncultured Collinsella sp. | reverse complement strand
GTAATGGGACACCAACGAGTCAGTTGCGGCGGCGTAAACCTTGAGGTCATGCAGGACGAGGGATTCGAAAAGCAACCCCAGTGTCTTCGGGTCAGATGCCAACGACTCCGGATTTGCTCCGAGCAGCGCAACGGCAAGCGAAGGATCGGCGAGATGCCTCTTCGCCCCCTGCCGCAGCTTCACCGGAGACCTGAGCGCTGGATGCCAAGCGGGGATATCGTCGATGATATTGATTCGTCTCAGGGCGTCCATGTATCTGGAGACCGAGTTCTTCGAAACGCCGGTACCGATATCTTTGTCAATAGACTTTGAGCCAGCAAGCGTCGACTCATTCCGCGCTAGCGATGCCAAAAGAGACCTGACCTTGACCGGATCGCGCTTAACGCCATCGGTTCTAGAAACATCCGATTCGCATACGCCATCAACATAGGCAGCGGCTATCTGCATGGCATCGTCAGTCGTTTTCCCCATCGCCTGAGGCCAACCGCCACGACACAACAAATCGGCGATTCCGGCGATGCCGGAGATTGACCCGACAGCCTGCTTGGCAGGGTAACCGGAAAGAAGCGTTCCGATCGAAACCGCGCCAGAAGAAACGCCAAGCTCGAACATCGTCATGGTGTCCATTCGCAACCTAGCTATTCGCCCAACGCCGCTATGCATCGGCTGCATCGAATCCCGAGGCGTTGCCGAACCCGTAAGAATAAACTGACCGGATTCTCCCCTCCTTGCATCGCACTCGAAACGCACGGCATCCCACAGCTTCGGCTCTTCCTGCCATTCATCGATGAGCCTGGGAGATCGCCCTGCTAATGCTTGCGCCGGATCGATCCGTGCCAGCTGGAGAGCGGAAAAATTTCCAGCCGGATCGGAAAGAGACAAGGATGAATTAGCAAAACGACTAGCCGAAGTGGTCTTTCCGCACCACTTTGGACCCTGAATGAGGACCGCACCGAAGATATTGAGATTACGGCTGATTGCCTTATCGATGCATCTATCTACATACCTATCCACACAGCCTCCTTCTTGACTTACCCATATTAGGTATTTTACCAGCTGCATGGTGACGATTGACGGAAATTTGTGGTGAGGATTGACGGCGAATTATGGTGACAGTTGACGGAATTCTGTGGTGACAATTGACGGCGCTTCGAAGCACGGAGCAATTTAACCGTCACAACACCTATGGCGATGGGCACTCGCCCCGCCCACGAGGCAGGACTGGTACAACAAGGTTGCAACCAGATGAACCGCATTTAAGCGCTACTGCAAAGGGCCCCAATCGGAGCCCTTTGCAGTAGCGGTACATTGCATTAAGCGACTATGCCGGTTGCGTTGCCGACGGCAATAATCACGATCATGATGACGCACATAATTCCCAGCGCCTTAAGCCACAGCGTGACAAACCCACGGTCCCGATAACGATCAAGCACGGGAAAGCGGCGCCGAAGCCTGCGGCGGTCGAGCATGCCAAACGAGATGAGCACCACCATGCCATCGACCATAAGAAAATACTCAAGGGCCAAAAACCACGTTGGATAGCTGCGGTTGGCTCCCGTGGGCTGGAATACGGCAAAATGGCTTCCGACCAGTAGCAGCAAGGTTGCCGCATAGATCATGCCGTTCCATATACGCCCAATGGGTTCCGGGATCCGTGAAAGCAGGCTCTTGCGGCGAGGAGTCACCGAAGAGACTTCCTTGGGCCGCCGCCCGAAAGACGGCGCCATTTGCGGAGCAGCCTGCGCCATTGAAGGCGCCGTCGTGCTATTCGAGCCAGGCTCAGGCAGACACAGCCCGTATGCCGCGCGCGCAGCGTGTCCGAGCGCCTCGGCACTTGCAAAGCGCTTGGCCGGATCGAGCGCCATGGCCATGCAAATGACATCAGCCAGCGCCGCGGGGACGTCGCACGCCTCGCATTGCTCGCGCATATTCTGACCCGGCTTAGGGTCAGCCCCCGTCAGACAAAAGAACAGAAGCGCGCCGAGCGCATAGACATCGCTGCGCACGCTCGTCTGCCCAAAACCATATTGCTCGGGTGGCGCATAGGGTCGCGTTCCAAACTTAACTGTGTCGGCATCGGCCCCGTCACGCCACACCCGCGCAATCCCCAAATCGATAATCACCAGCGACGAGAAGGTCATGCCAGCATCGGCCGCATACCTCACGCCCGATACGATGATGTTCGAGGGTTTAAGGTCGCGGTGGATTACCGGTACCCCCGGCTCCCCCGCAGCCGCAAAACCAGCATGCAGCTCGCCCACCGCTTCACACAGAACGGGATACAGCCCGCGGGCATAATCGGGCGTCGCCCCCAAGCGCCCCACCAACGCCTCGAGTGTCTCGCCTTCGACATACTCCATCACCACGTCAAGCTCGTCGCCCACACGGCGGCAATCGACGATTCGTGGCAAGTGCTCAAAACGACGACCGGCGCGCTGGGCCGCAAACAGGCGCTCATACACCCCGCCAATCTGGGCCGATGCGTTGATACGTTTGCGAACAAAGGGGCCGAGAGACCCGCCACCAGAGCCCTCAAAATAGACGAGTTCGGTCGTCTCGACATCCGAGAGCTTGAGCACGCGCTCCACACGATAGCTGTCATCGCGGTCGAGCGACGCCAAATGCTCGACGAGTGAAGCAGTCAGCTCATCATCGGAATATGTTGGGCTCTGAGTATCCATAGCGTCCATCATAACGCAGGGTGCGGACACCTCATGCTGTCCGCACCCCGTTCGTTTGCATGGTTGTTCTGGTGACACCGCCGGCTCAGCCATCGGCCACTAACTCACCGTTTCCTCGCCAAAGCGATACAGCTCTTTATTGACCTTTTGGAGGCTACAGCCACGGTCGATGCAAAAGATAATGATTGCATCGCGACGGTCCTTGCAGTTGAGGACGCTTACCCCGGCAGCTGTCAGAGCGCGGTTGGTCTCCTTGAGCGTCAACGCCATCGCAAAGGCAATCTGCAGCACCTTATTACGGCTCGGATTGCGCGAACCGGTAAAGATCTGATAGCCAAAAGTCT
>URVD01000206.1 GCA_900551195.1 uncultured Collinsella sp. | reverse complement strand
CGGCGGAAAACTGCCGGTGCGCGACACCCTCTCGTACCAGGTCGAAGGCGCTCGCATCGTGGCGCAGGCGGTGGGCCGCTTGATGCGTACGAGCGTAAAGATGCTCCATGTGCAGGTAATGCTCGATCGCGAAATCGCCGCCGATTGCGATTTTTCGTTCTTGCACGATTTGCCGATGGGCTACGAGCTGGAGCAGGTGGTTGGCGCCTGTGCGGCCGTCAACAATCACATGGCGGACAAGAAGCAGCACGCTGCCAGTAAGCAGCAGAACCTTGCTGCCTTTAGGAACAACCTGGCGAAAGAGAAGCACGAAAAGCTGGCGTGGAAGGTTGCCTCGCTCGATGCGCGCGAGGAAGATCTGGCCGCTTTCGATGACGAGCGCAATTTTTATCTGCATCATTTTTGCCTGCCGTGGGAGGAGCTTGCGAGCTATCCTGCACGCAAAAGCACCGCACTGCACATGCCGTTTGCCGCGAGTGGCTATGCGTATGCGCAGGGCGGAGCGTGTAAGGTGCCGCATTTTGAATTTCCCAGCTACGATGGCGAGCCTGTTGAGCAGATTGCCGCTCGCCTGGAGGAATGTTGCCGCTACGACAAGGGATTAAAGGGCGCGACGGTTCGTCAGATAAGCCAAGCGGCGGCGCGCGTACCCGAGCTGCTGTCAATTCGCGAAGTGCGTGAGCGTTGGTCGAGCGACGGGGTGCCCACAACGCTGCAGCCGGCGGCGACGGCACATATGACACCCTATATGTTTCAGGCGGTATACCTGGGAGAACTGGGAGAGTCTGCCGGCAGGGCCATCTTCGAGGCGTATTACGACGGTCGCTATTCGCTTACTCGTGGCGATGCAGCCCATGCCGAGACGGGCGGCGATTTTGAGGTGCTCGATGCCGCTGGCAACAAGACCGGCGTGTGGATCGATTTTAAGCACTATCGCATCGGCGCCTACGAGGCCTACAGGCGCTCCGGCGGCGAGACTACGGACGCAGAGCGCTTTAAGGCAAAGGCTCAAAAAGTCGGGGCGAAGCGGCTGCTGATCGTCAATGTTTTGGCTGACGAGGCGGCGCTGGAGCTCCGCCAAAAGCCAATCGATGACGAGGGGATGGTGTTCTCCTTCCCCTATATGGCAACTGATGGAGCAATCAACCTGGAGATGATGGAGGCGATCGGCCGTGCAATCGAAGCATAACCAGCCGTGTGGTCTGGGAGACATCGCTGTGTCCGAGCTCGTATTGCAGCTCGATGCCGCGGCTGCCGAGAAGCGCTACTCGGTCTTTTGGTGCAACGTCGGCGATGCGGACAAGCATGCCGTGGCAAACTTTATGGCCGATGTGTGCCAGACAGGTAAGGTCGTCGCGCTTACGCAGCTCGAGGACAACCGCGTCTTTCTGATGGTCAAGGCGGGCGCGCAGACGGGTGACCTGAGCGCTTCGCTCGACCATGAGCAAATGGTTCCGATTAAAACTCATTGGAACGAGCTGGATGATTACATCGCATTGCGTCTGCTGTTCAACTCGTGCTCGCAATTTGAGGGGATCGAGGACGAGATTCCCAATGATACGGGGCACTTGTATGTTGTAAGCGCCAAGGGTGCTCGCCGCGACGCCATTGAGGAAGCTGGAACGGGCCCTGCCAAGATTGAGACGGTCGAGACCGTTATCAACGAGGATTGCACCTTCGAACTTAAGATCCGAACGTTTACCAAGCGACGGGTGCTCATCGGTCGTGCGGCAGGCGACAAGAAGGAGCTCGAGAAGATTAACAGCCAGGTTGGTTACAGGCTGTCGCCCGTGGCTTCGGTGGTGCTGGCTCACGGACAACGTGACGAGTACATCCTGCGCCGCGCCAAGGGCGATAAGCCGTCCAAGCGCCGTGATCTTACGTTTTCGGCCCAAGCGGAAAAGGTCGCCTATACCAAGAAGGGCATCCTGTACCGAGAGCTGCAGATCCTCGAGCGCCGGTACGGCGACTTTGCCCGGGTGTCGCTCAGGGAGTATCCGCGCAAGAGCTTCTACGAGGTTTTGAAAAGCGAGCGATATGCCCGCGTGGTTGCGGAGCGCGCGGTGGGACAGCGGGTTGTGGTGTCGTTTGCGCACAAAGGGCTTGCTGGGGTGGCGCGCCAGTTGGTCGATCGACTCAACGATTCCTCGTGGGGCGTGTGCGCGTCGTATGGCGGGAAGGATGTGGATCCGCTGGCGTGGAATATCGTCATGGTGCCCAACGAGGTCGCCGAGAACGATGGCTATGCCCTGCACGCTGGCGTTGTTGAGCAGCATGTGACGCCGGACGTGTGCGAGCCGCTGTTTAAGGCGGCGTCGAATGCAAAGGTGTGCGGCGCACAGGAGGGAATCCTGGGCGCCATGCTCAAAGAGCTGTTGGTTAAGCAGGATGTTGCCGACGGCCGGGTGAAGGCGTTTGACCTTGGCTCTTTTGGCGTTGGGTCGGTGACGGTCTGTGGCGTGGTCAATGTCCCGCGCAAGGAGAAGGATAAGGTTGAGCTGGATGAACGCCTCGCAACGCTAACGATTGGTGTCGACGGGACCATGGACTACACCTCGCATCCCATCGAGGACGGTCCTGTGGACGAGATGGAGCTTGAACTGCTGACGTCGGACGGCAAACTCGACAAGGATGCCTACATCTTTGACGTGCGGGCAGGCGAACGATCTATGTTGGCACGCGTGCGGGACACGGGCTTGACGACCTTCTCCAACACTTTTGTGACCTTGGTGCGCGATTACCAGCTTACGGGTAAGGCGGGTCGTAAGAAGGAGTTTTTCGAGAGCTACAACTCGCCCTATTACGGTATTGGAACGTTTGAACGTGCAGGGTTGACCTGCTACTTTGTGGGCGTCAACAACGGCACCAAGGAGGATCTGGCAACGTCGATTCATGTGCGCTCGGTCGAGGTGCTCGAAGGCGACGATCTGTCCGAGCTGCTGGTTCAGCTGGTCAATGAGGGGCTTTCGCGCCACGGGGCTCCTTCCAGGTGGCCGATTCCGGTGAAGTATCTCAACGAATATGCCGCGCGTGAGGGCGCGGCGGGGG
>URVD01000205.1 GCA_900551195.1 uncultured Collinsella sp. | reverse complement strand
GTTCCGGCCAAAGCAGTCGTTTCTTACCGTTGGAAAAAATAAAACTAATAATTTACCGCCACTAGCGTCGCCTCAGACCCAAAACCACCATAAAGGGGCCAGTGCATCTTTGTGGTGGTTTTGCTCGCGTGGATGACTCGGGTTACAATACGCCTGACATATCGTCCCCTTCTCCGGATGGGGACAGCGCAAGCGTTCTTGTGACGGCACCGTAGGACTTTGAAGGTGGCCGTCGTAAGGGCGCTTTTTGTTTAGGCGCCCTCGCTCGGGCGCGCACAATGAAGGGAGAGCGTATGAAGAGCTTTATTACCGAGGATTCATTCTGGGAGCTGTTTCCGCAGGCAGCGGTCGGTGTTGTGATCGTGGAGGGCATGAAGCCCACGGCTCAGATTCCTCAAGAGGACGTGGATGCGATTGCGGCGTTGCTCGACCGCGCCAATATCGATGCGGAGCGTCATCTGACCAGCGACACTATCAGCGAGAACGCACCGGTCAAGGCATGGCGCGAGGCCTATCGTCTGTTCAAGACCAAGAAAGGCGCGCGCTGCTCGATCGAGAACCTGCTTAAGCGCGTGCTCAAGGGCAAGCCGGTCGGTCATATCACGCCGGCGGTGGATATTTACAACACGGTGTCGCTGACCTACGCGCTGCCCGTGGGAGGCGAGGATCTGCATGCGATCGAGGGAGACCTTCGCCTGAAGGTGACCGACGGTGGCGACGCGTTCTTGCCGCTTGGCGAGGAGGCGGACGATCCGACGCTGCCCTGCGAGCTGGCCTATATCGATGATGCGGGCGCCGTGTGCCGCTGCTGGAACTGGCGCGACGGCGTTCGAACGGCTCTGTCCGATGATTCGGCCGATGCGTTCCTGGCGATTGAGTGCGTGGAGCCCGAGCGAATGAAGGACTGCCAGGCCGCGATCGATCGCCTCGCTGAGTTGCTCGAGCGTTATCTGGGAGCGACGGTTGTCGTTAAGACGCTTGTGACTCGCGACAATCCCTGCGTGGAGCTGTAGCGAAGTCTGCGGATCAAACTCGACGGTCAAAACCACCACAATGGTGCCTGTCCCCTTTGTGGTGGTTTTTATGTTGATGGGTTAACAAATAGGGTGCGCAGGGCTGGCGGCCGATAAGTACGGTTAAGATGTTTACCCGTTAGCATTATGCAAGCGAAAGGCGGTCGTCTCCCATGCAGCAGAACGACGAGACACGTTTCGAGGACTTTGTCGGACTGATCAGCGGGCTCTACAAGGAGATCCAGCGCATTAAGACATCCGAGGGCGCAAGGCTGGGCCTCAAGGGCTCCGACGTTATGTGCCTGTACTATCTTGAGCGCAGCAAGGACGGCCTGACTGGCGCCGACCTCGCCCGCATGGCCGGCGTTACCCGTGCCGCCGTTTCGCGCACACTGGCACATCTGGAGGAGGGCGGCTACGTCGAGGTTGACGACTCGGGTGATGCGGCCGTCAAGTATCGTGCTCCGGTGCGCCTGACTGCCCTGGGCGGCGAGAGCATGAGCGAAGCGGACCGCATCATTCGCGAGGTGCTCGATACCACCGGTAAGGCTATGGGTGTGGAGCAGCGCGAGCAGATGTATGCGTCGCTGCGCACGATTCTCAACACCCTGCGCGAGCTGTAGGGCCGCCAAGGCTTTTGCTTCCAATTAACAACTGCATAGTCCTGTTTGAGCGCGTATACCGTGCCGGGGCCTTGCTGTCAAAATTCCCTGCGCGGGACCTGCGCAAGAAAGGATTCGCTATGTCCGTCCGCATTATTACCGATTCCGCAAGCGATATGTCGCCGGTCGAGCACCCAGCGCTGGCCGTTTTGCCGCTGTCCGTCACCTTTGGCACCGATGTGTATATGGATGGCGTCGACATCGATCACCAGCGCTTTTACGAGATGCTCGTGGAGCGCGATGAGCTGCCCAAGACCGGCCAGGTCAACCCGTACGCGTTTTCGCAGGCGATTGCCAAGGTTCGTGAAGCCGGCGATGAGGCTGTGATTATTACCGTGGGCGCTAAGCTATCAGGCACCAATCAGAGTGCCCGTACCGCACTTGCCGAGGCGCCAGGCGGCGACGTTTACGTGGTGGATAGCAATAACGTCACTCTGGGCGAGCGTGTCATGGTCGAGTATGCCCTGCGCTTGGTGGACGAGGGCCGCAGTGCATCTCAGATCGCGGCGGCTGTCGAGGCCGTGCGCGACCGTGTGGTGGTTATCGGCCTGCTCGAGACGTTGGAGTACCTGGTGCGCGGCGGTCGTCTGTCTGCTGCGGCCGGCGCCGTGGGCACGCTGCTCAACGTAAAGCCCGTGGTGGCTGTCGAGGACGGTCTGATCGTGCAGCTGGGCAAGGCGCGCGGTTCCAAGAACGGCCGCAATCTGCTCAATCAGAAGGTCGAAAAAGCGGGCGGCATCGACTTTTCCATGCCGCTGGCGCTCGGCTATACGGGCCTTTCGGATGCGGTGCTCAAGAAGTATATCGAGGACAGCGCGGCACTTTGGGCTGGCCACACCGAAGGCGAGTTGCCCGTTCACACCATCGGCGCCACCATCGGCACCCATGTAGGCCCCGGCGCCGTAGCCGTAGCCTTCTTCCAGCCCGCCAACTAACCGATCTGCCATAAACCACCACAAAGGGGACAGGCACCTTTGTGGTGGTTTATGCTTTTCCGGGTGGAAGGGAGCGAGCAATGGCGTCTGAGGGCTTTTTTGAACGGGTGTACGAGGTGGTCGAGCAGATCCCCGAGGGGATGGTCGCCACGTATGGTCAGGTGGCGCTGCTTGCCGGTCGTCCACGAAGTGCGCGGTACGTGGGGTATGCCCTGCATAGTAATCCGCGTCCCGGCGAGATTCCCTGTCACCGCGTGGTGTTTGCCGACGGGCACATATGCGAGGGCTTCGCTTTTGGCGGTCCCGATGCTCAACGTGAGCTTTTGCTAGGGGAGGGTGTGGCGTTTAAGGACGACAGTCACGTCGACTTTCCCGCCTGTCGCTGGCCAGCAGGGCTCTAGCGCTCTGCCGTGGCCAAAACCACCACAAAGGTGCCTGCCCCCTTTGTGGTG
>URVD01000204.1 GCA_900551195.1 uncultured Collinsella sp. | reverse complement strand
TTTGCCCCTTCCTTAGCTTAATTTACTCATCCATAAGATAGTAGTGACCCAGCGCGTCGGCACCCAGGATGGCGTTTGCGACCATCTCGGGCGTCACCTCAAACGGCATGTTGCACATGGTGTCATCGGGCGCGCAGGCGGCCTCGGCAACAATCATGGCCTGCTCGCGCGTAAGCTCGGCAACGCCAAGTTCCTTCATCGTGACCGGCAGGCCCAGCTCAATGCAGAAGCCCAAGACTTCCTCGAGTTTCTCAGTCGGGGCATCCTCGAGTACCAGCTGGACGATAGTGCCAAAGGCGACCTTCTCGCCGTGATACATGCCGTGGCACTCGGGCAGCATCGTCAGGCCATTGTGGATGGCATGAGCAGCAGCAAGGCCCGAGCTCTCAAAGCCAATGCCCGAAAGCAGCGTATTGGCCTCGATGATATGCTCGACGGCAGGCGTCAACGCTCCCTTCTCCAGCGCAACCTTGGCCTTGACGCCGTCGGTCATAAGCGTCTCGTAGCAGAGCTTGGCGAGTGCCAGGCCGGCCATGCCGCCCTTGCCGCCAGCGCAGGTGCCACCGTCGGCATCGTGCGTTGCCTGGGCCTCGAAATAGGTTGCGAGCGCATCGCCCATACCGGAAACCGTCAGGCGCACCGGGCTCGCCGCGATAACCGTCGTGTCCATAAGGACAATGTTGGGGTTTGCCTTAAGGAAGAGATACTTGTCGAACTGGCCGTCATCGGTATAGAGCACCGAAAGCGCCGAACACGGGGCATCGGTCGAAGCAATGGTGGGGCAAATGATAACCGGGGACTCCAGGTAATAGGCGACGGCCTTCGCGGTGTCGAGGATCTTGCCGCCACCGACGCCGACGATGATGTCGCAACCGTTGTCGCGAGCGAGCGCAACCAGGCGATCGACCTCGCCCTTGGAGCACTCGCCGTTAAAGTCCTCAAACAGCAGCTCGGCCTTAGCCTCGGCAAAGCCGCCCTCGATCTTGGCACCGACGCGCTTCTTGCCCGAAGGCGTCACGATGACGAGGGCCTTAGCGCCAAGCGGCTCAACATAAGAGCCGAGCTTGGCCAGCTCGTCCGGGCCCTGGATGTACTTGCTGGGGCTATTGAAAATTGCAGCCATAACTATCCCATTCTCTAAAAGAAAAAAGAAAGGGGCTCCGTACGGATACGTGCGGAGCCCCTCGTTACGATAACAAGAGTCGATTAGAAATCGATGTCGGTGTCGTAGTAGCAGGCCTTGAGGATCTTCTCGAAGTCGGCAGCCTTGGTCTCACGCGGGTTCTCGGGCGTGCAGGCGTCGGTCTCGGCGTTCGCAGCGATCTCGGGCAGCTTGGCGAGGAACTCCTCCTCGGAAACCATCTGCGGGTTCTCGGCGTCGACCTTCACGCCACCATTCGCGTAATCCTTGATGGACTGCGGAATGTTGAGCTGGTCATTGAGGTCGCGAATCTTCTGGACGAGCGCAGCGATGAGCTCCTCGTTGGTCTCGCCGGGAAGGTGCAGGATCTCCTTGGCCACGTAAGCGTAACGCTCAGCAGCACGCGGGTCCTTGGAGTTCCACTGGATAACCTTGCCCAGATACATGGCGTTAGCGGCACCGTGGATGATGTGGCCGTTCTCGAAGGCAGCACCGGTCTTGTGAGCCATGGAGTGAACGATGCCGAGCAGGCCCGAGGAGAAGGCGATACCGGCGATGCACTGAGCCTCGTGCATGTGCTGACGGGCCTCATGGTCGCCAGCATAGGACTTGGGCAGCCACTCGACGATCTCGCGGATGCCGTGCAGGGCGTTGGCGTCGGTGAACATAGAGGCGCAGGTGGAAACGTAGGCCTCCATGCAGTGGGTCAGAGCATCCATGCCGGTGTGAGCGCACAGCTTGGCGGGCATGGTGTAGGTGAGCTCGGGGTCGACGATGGCGACATCAGGGGTGATGTTGAAGTCGGCCAGCGGGTACTTGATGCCCTTGGCGTAGTCGGTAATGACGGAGAACGCGGTGACCTCGGTAGCGGTGCCGGAGGTAGAGGAGATGGCGCAGAAATGAGCCTTCTGACGCAGCTCCGGGAAGCTGAACGGCTGGATGATGTTATCGAAGGACTCCTCGGGATACTCGTAGAAGACCCACATGGCCTTAGCGGCATCGATGGGCGAGCCGCCACCGATGGCGATAATCCAGTCGGGCTCGAACTCGCGCATGGCCTCGGCGCCCTTCATGACCGTCTCGATGGACGGGTCGGACTCGACGCCCTCGAACAGCTTGACCTCGAAACCGCCTTCCTTAAGGTCGTTCTCGACGTCCTGCAGGAACCCGCCGCGGCGCATAGAGCTGCCGCCAGAAACGATGATGGCCTTCTTGCCCTTGAGGTTCTTCACCTCGTGGCGAGCGCCCTCACCAAAGTACAGATCGCGAGGATTGGTAAAACGTCCCATACTGTGCCTCCTAAACAAGCCCCTCTTAGACTTGCGTATATAACGGAGCACCCAATTGGCTCCGTTAGGACCGTTTTGCGCGTTGCCGGCGATGACAATGCGCGACGTCTAAACATCTCAACGCTCAGACAAACACTATTTTACCGTTCTGGTTGGTCAGTTATTCACCTAAAGCCGACAATGATGAAACGTTTTTTCTATCCCTGAAAGCCCTTGTGGGGCATTCATACTCCCAAGCTGGGCAAACGTTTTATCAAGGTTGACCACATATCCCGGGCAGGACGGTGCCCCTCCAAAATGCGCCCCGTTCGCCGCCAAAAATCGACCGTTTGCGGCACCGTGATACCACTCGGTCGTCCAAGGTGCCGACATTTGTGCGACATCCGTCTTCGTGGTGCAAAGGTGCAAGTCCAAGTGCGGCACCCCCGGTGTGCCACATGCGGGTAAACTAGAACTTTATATAGAGACATTTGAACCCTAACCGCAGCAAAGGAGGCCCCATGGCATTCGATCCCATTCAAGAGGATTGCCATCGCCTCGTTCTTGAGGCCTTGCGCCGCGACAATATCCCGCTCACCGACGGCCCTGCCGTCGAGCGTCTGATGGAACAATTCACCCGCAACCCCGCGCCGCT
>URVD01000203.1 GCA_900551195.1 uncultured Collinsella sp. | reverse complement strand
TATATCCAGCACAAATACACCAAGCTTCATCAATTTTGCAAAAAGAGGCCGTCTTGTATTGCAGTAAAGCTAGCGGCTACGAACGACGCGGCTCGGGAACCACGAGCCTATCGGGGCTCGCGCCCTCGGCATCCATCAGGCTCACGTAGCGAATCGACGGATCATCATACATCGCGTAGTAATAATTGCCCGTGCGCGCGCTAAAGCATCCGGTGTAGATAGTCTTCTCGAACTTGCCATCGCCCATCCTGGACGCCCCCTCGATCATCACCACGCCCTCGAGCGAGCGGAACATGCGGACGACGTTTTCGGTCTCGCTCTCCTTTTGCGGGTAATTGGCATTGAGGTACGCCGCCTTTACAAAACGGCTCGGCGAATAGCAATCGCCCGGAATGCCGCGCATGCCGGCACCCGCGCCATAGGGCTTGAGCTCGGCGCCACGCCATGTCGCCGTCTGCGGAAAATCGCTTGTGGCGGTGATATAGGTGCGGAGGTTTTCCATGTGCCACGGGAAGGTCGGCTGGTTGGCAAGGGTGTCGACCGGATCGTCGTATACATGCAGGCCATCAGCCATCATCTCGACCACGATGCTGCGCTGGCTGTCGCCGATAATCCAATGGAGCAGCGACACGCCCAGCCCCTCTCCGGCAGATTTGGCAACAATCACCGTGTCGCGCAGCGCGGCCTCGACCTCATCGACCGTCGAGAACGTCGCTGCCACCCACAGGGGAAACTCATAGGCCGCGATATTGGTCTTTCCATCAACCGGGCCCTCGGCATACTCGGCATAGCCGGGAAAGTTGAGCCCCGCCACAGCCAGACCCGCATCGTTACCACAGTCGAAAAACATGGGATAGTTCTTGTAATCGATGCACATGCCGATTACCGCGTGTGCCGCTGTCGCGTCGTCGATAAACGAATACGGAATGTGGAACCCGCGCGGCATCACGCGAACCTGTTGGCCGTAGTCAAAGCTCCAGTCGAGGTTGCGGCCCAGATACATGTGGCCAGAATTATCGGTAAATCGAATGCTCGTACACATAGCGCCTCCTAGCTTTACGTTCTTGCTAAGGTTATTGTCACCAAACAAAGAGGCGCTAAACACAAAAGCCCGGACATGACAACAATGTCACGCCCGGACCAAAAGAGACGAAGTGCGGTGCTTTGGTCCCCTTAGACCAACTTTCCAAGACAGTGGTCGATCATATGCTGGACCATCTGCGCCTCGAAGCCCACAAAGTCCTGCTTGCGCTCGCGCATCTTGCCATCGACGATCTGGTCAAAGGCAACCTTGCACTTGATATAGCGCGTGGACTTGGTGACCTCCTCGTGCGTCAGGCAGCTCTCCTCCATCTTGCTGGCGCCCAGGCCAAACACCAGACGGGGGTTGTAGAGCACGTGGGGCTCGCCGGCGTCGTCCAGGTAGACGCAGACCTTCTTGGTAACGCCGATCTGGTTGGCGGCCAAGCAGCCGGCATCATCGAGCGACTTGATGGTATCGATCAGGTCCTGAGCAACCGACTCGTCCTCGACGGTCGCAACCTCGCAACGCTGGGACAGAATAGCCTCGTCGTGGCAAAGCTCTTTAATCATACGTTCCTCCATAGGGGTCGTTGTAACCGCTTAAGTATACGGTACCCACACATTTTCATGCGAAAAATACCGTCCGTCTGCTACAAAGCGCCGAACATCAACATGCGAGGAACAACAGCGTCGTAAAGGGGCTATAGTGGGTGAGTTCGTGTCAATCGGCCTAAACTCGGGGCCGAGCAAGGAAAGGGTATGCATGGACGAACTATTTCACGTCAGCGAGCGCAAGTCCACAATCGGGACCGAACTGCGCGCTGGACTGACAACATTCCTGGCGATGGCCTACATCATCGCCGTCAACCCCGCAGTGCTCTCGGGCGCTGGCATCGATGCGGGAGCGCTCGCCTGCGCCACCTGCCTGGGCGCCGGCATCATGACCATCTGCATGGGCATCTTCGCCAACCGCCCGCTCGCCTGCGCGTCGGGCTTAGGCGTCAACGCGATGATCGCTGGAATCACCACCACCGTCTGCGGCGGTGACTGGCACGTGGCCATGAGCGTCATCTTCCTCGAGGGTATCGTCATCTTGCTGCTCGTGCTTTGTGGCCTGCGCGAGGCCATCATGGACGCCATCCCGGTTGTCCTGCGTCACGCCATCTCGGTGGGTCTGGGCCTGTTCATCGCCATGATTGGCCTGTGCGATGCCGGCATTATCACCGCTGGCGCCGGTACACTCGTCGGTCTGGGCGACATCACCTCCCCCACCTTCATCGTCGGCATCATCTCCATCGTCGTGACGGTTGCCCTGGCTTCCCGCAACGTGCCGGGCTCGCTGCTCATCGGCATCATCGTCGCCGTTATCGCCGGTATCCCCCTGGGTGTGACCCAGGCTCCGACCGGCATCATCGCCCCGCTCGACTTCTCGAGCATCGGTGGCCCCATCGCCGACGCCGGCGGCGTGCCCGCCATCGTCAAGGTCCTTACCGACCCCACGCTCCTCGTCATCTCGTTCTCGCTGCTCATGAGTGACTTCTTCGACACCATGGGCACCGCGATGGCCGTAGCCAAGCAGGGCGAGTTCCTCACCGACGACGGCAACGTCGAGAATATCAAGGAGATCCTGATCGTCGACTCCGCCGCCGCTGCTGTGGGCGGTTTCATGGGCGTCTCCTCCATCACCACCTTCGTCGAGTCCACTTCCGGCGCCGCCGACGGTGGCCGCACGGGCCTCACCTCCGTCACCACCGGCGTGCTGTTCATTCTCGCCGCGTTCTTCTCCCCCATCGTCACCATCGTTTCCAGCGCCGCCACCTGCGGTGCTCTGGTCTACGTCGGCTACCTCATGATGAGCGAGGCCTCCGAGATCGACTGGTCCGACGTGTCGCAGGGCTTCCCGGCGTTCATGATTGTCGCCGGCGTGCCCTTCACCTACTCCATCTCTGCCGGCATTGGCCTGGGCTTTATCGCCTACGTGATCGTCGCGCTCTTTAAGGGCGAGGCCTCCAAGATCAAGCCGCTCATGTGGATCGCAGCCCTTGCCTTCCTCGTCTACTTCTTCGTGGCGTAACGGCATAGTCTGCTAAAGCAGAACATCAAGGCGCGGAGTCGCATAGAT
>URVD01000202.1 GCA_900551195.1 uncultured Collinsella sp. | reverse complement strand
AGGTACAAATAGACGGGAAAAGCCTTGAAAGTGCCGAAAATCGCCTAAAAAACGTATTGTCGGACTTTGAACGCGACGAGTCGACGCTCGTGACCTGGAAGGCCGAGGTCAAGAAGCTCGCCGCCAAGATCGAGGAAGAGTGCGGCGTCACGATTACGCCTGAACGTCTGAAGGCCGCCATCCACGCCGTCAATGAGAAGCGTCGCGCCCTGCAGCGCCTCGCTGCCACGCGCGCTGCCGACCCAGCGCCCATTAGCGGTCTCGACAGCCTGCTGACCGTTCAGGCCGCCTTTATGGACGACACGCCGCGTCTGACCGGAGCCATCAACGATATGGCGGCCGAGTGTGAGCAGCGTGTCGAGGCCGGAGAGGGCGTGGCGCCCAAGGGAACCAAGCGCATCCTGTACACCGGCACGCCCATGGCCGTGCCCAACTGGAAGCTGTTCAACCTCATCGAGAAGGCCGGCGGCGTTGTGGTGGGCGAGGAGTCCTGCACGGGTTCGCGCTATTACAAGGATTTGGTCGATGAGTCCGGTGAGACGGTTGACGAGATGCTCGATGCTATCGCCGAGCGCTACTTTAAGATCAACTGTGCCGTCTTTACGCCCAACGACCAGCGTATGAAGGACATTGTCCAGATGGCCAAGGACCTGCACGCCGACGGCATCGTCGACGTGGCCCTGCAGTTCTGCACGCTCTACGAGATGGAGTCGTTTGCCGTGGAGAAGGCCGCCGAGGAGGCAGGCATTCCATATATGCACATCACGACCGACTACGCCGGCGAGGATGCAGGCCAACTGCAAACCAGGATTGAGGCTTTCTTGGAAACCATTTAGGGCTATACGTTCCGGCGGCTTCCCCAGGTACCCGATCTTGCCGTTCAAACCGTCGCTTGCGTACCAAAGTGCGCGGAGCTGCTCTTTCACGGCAACCTCGGGCGCCTGGGAAAGCCGTTTCCTTGGTTGGTTAAAAGGTTTAGGAGTTATATGTCGGAAAATATTGAGCAGCCGTTGCCCAGCACGTTTGAGGAGTTCAACGAGCAGCGCAAGGCGGCGTTTATTCGCGTCAAGGATTATAAACAGGCCGGCAATCGCCTGGTCGGCTTTTTGTGCAGCTATACGCCGCTCGAGATTATCGATGCCGCGGGGGCCGCAAGTGTCGCTCTGTGCGGTACGTCCGATGAGGTGATTCCCGAGGCCGAGAAGGTGCTGCCGGCAAACCTGTGCCCGCTCATCAAGTCGACCTACGGTTTTGCCTACTCGCAAAAGTGCCCGTTTACGTACTTTAGCGACATGATCATCGGCGAGACCACCTGCGACGGCAAGAAGAAGATGTACGAGCTACTCAACGAGCTCAAGCGCACGCACATTCTGCATCTTCCGCAGGGTCGCGATCGTGCCTACGAGCGTGAAGGCTGGTACGAGGAGTGCCGCCTACTCAAGGAGGAGCTCGAGAACTTCTACGGCATCACGATTACCGACGATGACCTGCGCGCCGCCGTCCGTCGTCGCAACCGTTTGCGTGCGGCCCAGCTCGAGATGTTTGCGCTGCAGGCTAACCAGCCGGCGGCCATGAGCGGCGTCGACCTGATGAGCACCATGTTTGCCGGTACGTTCAGCTTTGATATCGAGGCCTATACGGATCAGCTGGAGCAAAAGGTTGCCAAGCTGCGCGAGGCCTACGAGGCCGGCGAGCGCCCGGTTGCGGCGGATGCCAAGCGCATTCTGATCACCGGCTGCCCGGTGGGCGGCGTGATCAACAAGATAGGCCGTACTATCGAGTCCAATGGCGGCGTGGTCGTGTGCATGGACGACTGCTCGGGTGAGCGCACGGCGGCCATGATGATCGACCCCGATGCTCCCGATATCCTGCGCGCCATCGCCGACCGCTACCTGGATATCAACTGCTCGGTCATGACGCCCAACGACGGTCGTATGGAAAACACGCTGGCCATGTGCGAGAAGTATCATGTCGATGGCGTAGTGGAGAGCGTGCTGCAGGCGTGCCACACCTTTAACGTGGAGAGTGCGCGCATGCAGGAGGCCGTCGAGGGTGCGGGTATTCCGTATATGAAGATCGAGACCGACTACAGCAACGGCGACATGGGCCAGATCGAGACCCGCATCGCCGCCTTCATCGAAACCCTCTAGCTTCCTCAGGCACCGGATCTTGCCCCTCAAACCGTCGCTTGCGTACCAAAGTACGCCGCGCTCCTCTTTCGGGGCAACCTCCGGCACCTGAGAAACCTAGAGCTAAGGCGCCTGAACGCGCCGCTGTCTTTGATGTTTGGATTAGGAGAGAGCCATGATAGGGATCGGGATTGATATCGGGTCTACGGCGGCTAAGGCTGCTGTGGTCGATGGTGAGGGTTCGGTGGCGTGGACGTGCGTGCAGCCAACCGGGTTCTCCTCGGTCGATGCCGCCGATAGGTTGCGCGAGGCGCTCGCGGCGGCGGGCTTTGACGTTGCATCCGATTCTGCGCGTGTGGTGGCCACGGGTTACGGGCGCGTGGCTGTGCCATACGCCCACAAGGTTGTGACCGAGATTACCTGCCACGGCGCCGGTGCCGTGCGTCTGTTTGGCGATCGCGGCACGGTGATTGACGTGGGCGGCCAGGACACCAAGGTCATTCAGCTTAAAAATGGCCGCGTGGCCAAGTTTGCCATGAACGACAAGTGCGCTGCCGGCACGGGGCGCTTTTTGGAGATCATGGCCGACCGCCTAGGTATTTCTCAACAGCAGATGGCCGACCTGGCGCGTTCCGGCGAGCCTACCAAGATTTCCAGCATGTGCACGGTGTTTGCCGAAAGTGAGGTCATTAGCCTGATCGGTCGCGGTGAGCCGCGCGAGAACATCGCACGTGGCGTGATCGACAGCGTGGTCTCGCGCGTGGCGACCATGGCCGGGCAGGCCGCGGGCGCCCCGTACTACCTGACCGGTGACCTGTGCGAGAACGCCTTCGTGGTGGAGCGGTTGGGCGAGCTGCTGGGGTCGCCGGTGACCACCTCGCCCCAGGCTCGCTTTGCCGGTGCCATCGGCGCGGCGATTCGCGCACAGGCGCTCGATTAATGCATCGGCCGTGGGCCTGCATTCATGCGTATACTGGGAGGAAATGATTGACCGATGAGAGGAGGTATCGATGGCTGACGATCAGAT
>URVD01000201.1 GCA_900551195.1 uncultured Collinsella sp. | reverse complement strand
GGCAGGCCCGGCATGGTCAGAACGCTGCCAGTCAGTGCGACCACAAAGTGGGCGCCGGCGGAAACCTTGAGCTCGCGCACGGTGATGCGGAAGCTCTCGGGAGCGCCCAGGACCTTGGCGTTGTCGCTAAAGCTGTACTGCGTCTTGGCGACGCACACCGGCAGGTTACCAAAGCCGTTCTCGCGCAGCTCGGCGAGCTGGCGCTTGGCGGCCGGCGTAAAGTCAACGCCGTCGGCGCGGTAGACCTTGGTGGCAACGGCCTCGAGGGCATCAGCGACATCAGCGCCGTCCTCATAGGCAAACTTAAGCTCGCTCGGCTGCTCAATCAGACGCATGACCTCATCGGCAAGCTCGAGCGCGCCCTCGCCGCCCTTGGCCCAGACCTCGGAAAGCTTAACGTTGACGCCGAGCTTCTGGCACTCGGACTCGATGAGAGCAAGCTCGGCCTCGGTGTCCGTCGGGAAACGGTTGATGGCGACCACGCAGGGCAGACCATAGACGTTCTGGATGTTGTCGACGTGACGCAGCAGGTTGGGCATGCCAGCCTTGAGTGCCTCGAGGTTCTCCTCGTTGAGGTCGGCCTTGGCGACGCCACCGTTGTACTTCAGCGCACGAGCGGTCGCGACGATCACGACGGCGCTGGGGCGAACGCCCGTCATGCGGCACTTAATGTCGAGGAACTTCTCGGCACCCAGATCGGCACCGAAGCCGGCCTCGGTAATGGCGACATCGCCAAAGCGCATCGCCATACGCGTAGCCATGATGGAGTTGCAGCCGTGGGCAATGTTGGCGAAGGGACCGCCGTGGACAAACGCGGGCGTGCCCTCGAGCGTTTGCACCAGGTTGGGCTTGAGCGCGTCCTTAAGCAACGCGGCCATGGCACCCTGGGCCTTAAGGTCGCGGGCACGGACGGGCTCGCCGGCAAAGCTGTAGCCGACGACGATCTCACCCAAGCGTTCCTTGAGGTCGCTGATGCTCGTAGACAGGCACAGGATTGCCATGACCTCGGAGGCGACGGTGATATCGAAGCCGTCCTCGCGCGGCACGCCCTGGGCCTTACCGCCAATACCGTCGATGACGTGGCGCAGCTGACGGTCGTTCATATCGACGACGCGCTTCCAAGTGATGCGCTTAACGTCAATACCGAGCTGATTGCCCTGCTGGATGTGGTTATCAAGCATGGCGGCCAGCAGGTTGTTGGCAGCACCGATAGCGTGGAAGTCGCCGGTAAAGTGCAGGTTGATATCCTCCATGGGGATCACCTGAGCCCAGCCGCCACCGGCAGCACCGCCCTTAACGCCAAAGACAGGGCCGAGCGAAGGCTCGCGCAGGGCCACGGCGCTCTTGACGCCGCGGCGACGCAGGCCATCGGCCAGACCGATGGTCGTGGTGGTCTTGCCCTCGCCCGCAGGCGTTGGGTTGATAGCGGTCACGAGGACGAGCTTGGCCTGGTGATCAGTCGGCTCGTTGAGCAGTGAATAGTCGACCTTAGCCTTGTCGAAGCCGTACGGAATCAGGTGCTTTACGTCGACGCCGGCGTTCTTAGCCACCTCGGTAATGGGCAGCGGCGTGACGGAACGTGCGATTTCGATGTCAGTAGGCATGGGCGGTCCTTTCGTTACCGAATGAGAAAAAGACCAATTCAGCATAGCACGGGCGCGCAATAGTAAAACACCCGTAACCGATGAATGGCGATATGTTTATCCAATGCTCAGCGATAGCCTACAGACTAGCCAAAACAAAGCGCCCTAAACGGTAGGTTCAATCCCCAGGTGCTCAAAGGTGCGAAGGGTTGCCTGACGGCCCTGCGGTGTACGAATCATCAGCCCGCACTGCAGCAGATAGGGCTCATAGACATCCTCGAGCGTGCCCGGGTCCTCGCCCACCGCGCTGGCAAGGGTCGTAAGTCCCACGGCACGACCGGAGAACGTCTTGGCGAGCGTCTCCAAAATGCGAATATCCATCCAGTCCAGACCGAGCTCGTCGATCTCGAAGAACTCGAGTGCCTGACGGCAGATATCGAGCTCAATGGGACCGTTGCCGCGCACCTGTGCGTAATCGCGCACGCGCTTGAGCAGGCGGTTGGCAAGACGTGGCGTGCCGCGCGAACGCGAGCCGATCTCGAGTGCACTGGGATGGTCGATCGTCACGCCCAGGATAGTCGCCGAGCGCGTCACAATCTGCGCGAGCTCCTCGACCGTGTAGTAATCCAGGCGATATGAAATGCCAAAGCGGTCGCGCAGCGGGCCGGTCAACATGCCTGAGCGGGTCGTTGCCGCTACCAGCGTAAACTTGGGGATATCCAGGCGAATCGAGCGCGCCGCCGGACCCTTGCCAATCACGATATCGAGGGCAAAGTCCTCCATCGCGGGGTACAGGACCTCCTCGACCGAACGGTTGAGGCGGTGGATCTCGTCGATAAACAGCACATCACCCGGCTGCAAGTTAGTAAGGATGGCCGCCAGGTCGCCCGTGCGCGCGATGGCAGGACCACTCGTGGTCTTGATCTGAGCGCCCAGCTCGTTGGCGATAACGGTGGCCAGCGTGGTCTTGCCCAGGCCCGGAGGACCCGAGAAGATCACGTGGTCGAGCGTCTCGCCACGGCTCTGCGCCGCTTCGATCAACACGCGCAGGCTCTGCTTGATATGCTCCTGACCGCAGTAGTCGTCCAGTCGCTGGGGGCGCAAAGTGCGGTCGACATCGAGATCCTCGGCCGTCAGCTCCGAGCCCACCATGCGCTCGCCGTGCGCCATGGATGCCGCCGGCGAGTTGCCGGGCGTCGCCCACAGGTCCTGAGAGTCATCGGCTTCCCACATCACGCATCCATTCCGAGTCGCTTAAGCGCCGCGCCGAGCAGATCCTCGACACGCATATTCTGCCCATCATACCCGCTCAGGGCAACATCGGTCTCCTGCGGGCTAAAGCCCATGGAAAGGAGCGCCGCACGGGCGTCATCGATGGCCGAGGGAGCGGCAGCGGGCACGGGCATCGCAACCTGGCCGGGAATCACGTCGACCGGCACAAAGCCCTTGTCCTTGGCAAAGGTGCTCTTGAGCTCCAGGATCAGACGCTGAGCTGTCTTTTTGCCCACACCGGGCACCTTGGCCATGCCCTTGTCGTCCTCGGCCATCACCAGCGAATACAATTGCCCCACGGTATAGGT
>URVD01000200.1 GCA_900551195.1 uncultured Collinsella sp. | reverse complement strand
CTTGACAGGCTGCTTGTTGGCGGTCTTCCAGCCGCGTTTTTTCCAGCCGTCGATCCAGTGTTTATTGAAAGCGTTGACGACGTACTGCGAATCGGAATGGACCTCGACCTCGCAGGGGCGGTTGAGCGCCTCGAGCGCCACGATGACCGCCATGAGCTCCATGCGGTTGTTGGTGGTCTTGGCGTAGCCGCGCGAAAGCTCGGAGGTGAAGGTCTTGCCGGCGGGGTTGGTGTATTTGAGCACGGCGCCGTAGCCGCCGCGTCCCGGATTTGATCGGGCCGAGCCGTCGGTATAGATGATGACCTTCACATGGTTCCTTTCGTTGGGTACGTTTCGTGTGAGTGACCATTGTAGCGCCATGTCCGCCGGGGGCTAGCAATCTACGATTTCTACCCCGTCTTCCGACAGTTAGTTGGCATGGATGATGCGGTTGAGCTCGTCGAGGTATTGCTGCAAGAGGGGAGAGGGCTTGCGCTCGTCGTGCATGATATAGCCTACGTGCATCGTTGGGGCGTCTGCTAACGGGATCGATGCCATACCCCATTGCATTTCATTGGAGAGGACACCGGTCGACAGGGTGTAACCGTTCGACGTGATAAGTAAGTTAGTAAGTGTTCCGCGGTCCGAGATTCGTATGTTGCGGTCGCAAGGGATATAGCTAAAAGGTTCCTCGGCGTAATAGAAGGAGTTTGAGGTTCCCTGCTCAAAGCTGTAGCGCGTATAGGGTGTGAGGTCGGCAAGGGACAGCTGCGGGCGGCGGGCAAGCGGGTGGCGCTCGCTAACGAAGACGTGGACCGTCGCGTCGAATAGGGGATGGAAGCTCGCACGCGCATCGGCAAAAGCCTTCTGCAGAACGCGGGCATTAAAGTCGTCCAGATACAGGATGCCGATGTCGCTGCGAAACGCGCGGACGTCATCGATGATCTGCGACGTGGTGGTCTCGCGCATGATGAACTCGAACTTGCTGTCGCGGCAGCGCTCGACCACGTTGACAAAGGCCTCGACCGAAAAGGCGTAGTGCTGGGCGGAAATGGCGAGGCGGGCTTGCGGGGTGCCGCCGTCCTCGTAGCGGGCCTCGAGCATATCGGCCTGCTCTACGACCTGGCGCGCATAGCCCAAAAGCTCGGTGCCGTCGTTGGTGAGCGTGACGCCGCGGCTGGAGCGCGTGAAGATCTCCAGGTGGAGTTCCTGCTCCAGGCTTTTGACGGCGTTTGAGATGTTGGACTGAGCGGTATAGAGGCGCTGAGCTGCGGCGTTGATTGAGCCGGACTCTGCCACGGCGATCAGAAAACGAAGCTGCTGGAGGGTCATCGACGCAATCCTTCCGATTGTTATCCATAAAAACGATAACAGGTTAGCGCTTTTAAGTGATTGACCGAGCGAAACAATGCTCGTACTATTCAAAACACACAAAGGCGGTAGGTAATTAAGCCGACCACGGAACCGGGATGCGAAAGGAGGCCCGCATATGAAATGCTTACCAAGACGAATGCCGGGCTCCTGTTTGCGCCCGTTGGCGTGATCAGGAGACAGCGACTTACTTCTCTCTTTTTATTTACTTTTGTTCGATCAAGGAGATCATCATGAGCCAGTTCATCAACAACCCCGAGCACACCTTTGGTTTCGATACCCTGCAGCTTCACGTTGGCCAGGAGAGCGCCGATCCCGCATCCGACTCCCGCGCCGTGCCTATCTACCAGACCACGAGCTATGTGTTCCGCAACTCCCAGCACGCCGCCGACCGCTTTGGTCTTGCCGATGCTGGTAACATCTACGGCCGTCTGACCAACTCCACCCAGGGCGTCTTCGAGGACCGTATCGCCGCACTCGAGGGTGGCGTGGCAGGTCTCGCCGTCGCCTCCGGTGCTGCTGCCATCACCTATACCCTGCAGGCTCTTGCTCAGGCCGGTGACCATGTGGTTGCCCAGAAGACCATCTACGGTGGCTCCTACAACCTGCTGGAGCATACGCTCTCCCAGTTTGGCGTCGAGACCACGTTTGTCGACGCTCATAACCTGGACGAGGTCGAGGGCGCCATCAAGGACAACACCACGGTCATCTACCTCGAGACGCTCGGCAACCCCAATTCTGACATCCCCAATATCGACGCCATCTCCGAGATCGCCAAGAAGCACGGTTTACCGGTTGTCGTCGACAACACCTTCGGCACCCCGTATCTGTTCCGTCCGCTGGAGCATGGTGCCAACATCGTCGTCCACTCCGCAACCAAGTTCATCGGCGGCCACGGCACCTCGCTGGGCGGTGTGATCGTCGACGGCGGTAACTTCGATTGGAAGGCGAGCGGCAAGTATGAGCAGATCGCCGAGCCCAACCCCTCCTACCATGGCGTCTCGTTTGCCGAGGCTGCCGGTCCCGCCGCCTTCGCAACCTATGTCCGCGCCATCCTGCTGCGTGACGAGGGCGCCTGCATCAGCCCGTTCAACGCTTGGATCCTGCTCCAGGGCACCGAGACTCTGTCGCTGCGCGTTGACCGTCATGTCGAGAACACCAAGAAGGTCGTTGAGTTCCTGGCTGGTGATAGCCATGTCGCCAAGGTGAACCCCCCGAGCCTGTCTGAGCACCCCGATCACGAGCTCTATCAGAAGTACTTCCCCAACGGCGGTGCCTCGATCTTTACCTTTGAGATTAAGGGTGGCCAGGAGGCAGCTTGGAAGTTCATCGACCATCTGCAGGTCTTCTCGCTGCTCGCCAACGTGGCCGACGTCAAGTCGCTCGTCGTGCACCCGGCTACCACTACGCACTCCCAGCTCTCTGCCGAGGAGCTCGCCGAGCAGAACATCACGCCCTCCACGATCCGTCTTTCCATCGGTACCGAGAACGCCGAGGATATCATTTGGGATCTGAAGCAGGCCTTCGCCGCGCTGGACGAGTAAGGCGACTTGTGCAAGGACCCCTTGCGACTCGATAGGTATAACTGCATAAAATGCCTGCTCAAGGCGCCTGTGGGAACAATGGTTGCACAGGCGCCTTTTTTGCATAGAGCGGGTGCAAAAACAGGGTTTTTGGCATGCTTTATGCAATCGAGATGTGGAAAACTCCTGTTAAGAGGATGTGAGTTTTACGCAATTGACGTGCGCCTTTTGAGTAAAACCGCAGGTCGCGATTTGCTCGGGGTACTATGCAGCGCGATCGAATCACACGAAGCTCAA
>URVD01000199.1 GCA_900551195.1 uncultured Collinsella sp. | reverse complement strand
TTTTTTAAAAGCCAGGAGCCTCAAACAGTCCGTATATCACCGCAACTCAAAAGCAGTCAATTTGGGACGGGGCTTTTTGGCTGCCCTGTGCCCCGAGTTGACTCGCTTGCCACGAAATGGGCCTATCTACTACGTTTTAGCGAATACCCCCGACCACACCGAGAATTGCAAAATTAAAACCGCAGGTAGACGGCTTGCGGATTTTGCGAAAACGCGGGTATGGTCGCCCTATGCGGGTTAAACGTAGTAGATAGGCCGTTTTTGTGGCGCGGTATTGGTGGGATGCGGCAAAGGGACAGCGCCTTTGCCGCATTGCCTAGTCCAGACGGACTGGATCGTGGGGGTAGGCGTTGAGAATCTCGACGCCGTTCTCGGTCACCAGGGCCAGGTCCTCGATGCGGACGCCGGTGCGGTCGGGGAGGTAGATGCCCGGTTCGATGGAGAACGTCATGCCCGGCTCTACGACCTGCTCGTTGACGAGCGAGACGTCGCCCGGCTCGTGGTCCTGCAGGCCGATCGAGTGACCCAGGCGATGCGTAAAGTATTCGCCGTAGCCCGCGTCCTCAATCACGTCGCGCGCGGCACGGTCCAGGTCGCACATGCGCACGCCCGGTGCGATGAGCGCCTCGGCGGCCTCGTTGGCGCGGCGCACGATATCGTAGATGTGCGCCGTCTCCTCGTCCGGCTCGCCCCAAAAGAACGTGCGCGTCATGTCCGAGCAGTAGTTGCGATGGCGTCCGCCAATGTCGAACAGCACCGCGTCGCCGCGTTTAAGCTCGGTATCGTCGGGCTCGTGATGCGGGTCGCCGGCGTTGGCGCCAAAGCTCACGATGGGCGGAAAGCTAAAGCCCTCGCAGCCGTGCTTGCGATACAGATTGAGCATCTGGTCGGCAATCTCGCGCTCCGTTACACCCTCGTGGACGAGCTTGATGGCGTCGGCCATCACGGCGTCGTTGGCGGCCGAGGACACGCGCATGAGCTCCTGCTCCGCGGCATCCTTGTGGGTGCGCGCAGCGGTGACGGCAAAGTCGCCCAGGAAGAATTCGCTCGCGGCGTGACGATCCATGAGGGGCATTAAGAAGCCAGAACGCATGACAGTGTCGATGCCAAGCGGCTTGGTCGGATCGATCTCGCGAGCGATGGCATCGGTCACGATATCGGTATCGGTGTGATAGGCGACGCGGGCATTGTCATACTCGGGCAGCTGATGCAGCGCGTTGACCAAGATCACTGGCTCGGCATTGCGCGCGAGTAGCACGCCGCAAAAGCGCTCGAACATATCGGCATAAAAGCCGGTCAGGTAATAGATCGACCATGGGTCGTTTACGAGCAGCTGTGCGCCGGGGTGCTGAGCCTCGAGCGCATCGAGCACGCGCGCCACACGCTGGTCATCGACATGTGCCATGAAACATCCTTTCGCTAGGGTGCCACCATGGTATCCCAAGCCCGGCACATAGGGACGTTCCTTTTATGCCGGCACCTGGGGACACTCCTTGCAAAAGCAGCTAAAAGAGCCCGTCCCAAATGAGCTACTTAGGCTCGGTCGATGTCCATGCTGGCGATGAGGTCGATGCCCGTGTTGAGGAGGTTCTCCAGCACGACGTCGCCCATGCGGATGGGGGCGTTGACGACTAGGCCACGGATGAGGTTCATGGCTTGGGCGTGGAGTGCCAGCGGGATGGCATCGGCGGTGCGCACGGGCAGCAGGGCCTCATCGCCGCCGGAGACGGCCACGGTCGTCGTGAGCACGCGCATGGGACAGGTGAGCTCCTGATGTGCGAATTTATCACCGCGTGGGCAGTTGTTGCCGGTTACGGAGCGCACTTCCACCACGGTGCCATTGGCGTCGTGCTCCACCTCTACGGTCAGGAGGCACTCGGATGGGCAGGTGGTGCAGTTGAACTGCAGCGTCTCGGTCACATTCGTACTCATGAGCTATGCCTCCTCAACGGGATCGACGGACAGGACGATTTCGCTGGCACCCAGGTCGAGTGCGCGTTGAATCACCTTAGCCGGCAGCGGGAAGCTTTCCATGACGCTCGGTTTAAACGCGCGGACTTTGCCCGCAAACACTTCTTCGCCGTTGGCCAAGATGCGTACTCG
Source organism: uncultured Collinsella sp. (assembly GCA_900551195.1). GTDB lineage: Bacteria > Actinomycetota > Coriobacteriia > Coriobacteriales > Coriobacteriaceae > Collinsella. Next base: position 1,083 of record URVD01000199.1, on the reverse strand, counting down.
AGCGGTATCGACCGGCCGGCGTACGCGGAAGTTGAGCCTGGTGAGCGCCACGGCCGTAATGCGTCCCGGCAGCGCGTAGCCCGCAATGCCGGCAGGGGAGACCGTGAGCTCGCAGCTCGTGTCCGCGACCGCGTTCGTTTCGGCTCCGCCACCCAGCGCGTACGCCGCCGCGGCTGCACCGGCGCGCTCGGACTCGGTCGTCACGTTGTCGGCCAGGTCGTGCACGTGCAGAACGTTGCCACAGGCAAAGATGCCCGGCACGCCCGTCTGCAGACTCTGGTCCACCACGGCGCCGCGCGTGCGCGGGTCAAGCTCCACGCCTGCAGCAACCGAAAGCTCGTTCTCGGGAATTAAGCCCACCGAAAGCAGCAGTGTGTCACACGGAACAACGCGCTCGGTCCCCGGAATGGGCGCCAGGCGCTCGTCGACCTGGCTTACCTCGACGGCTTCCACGCGGTCGTGCCCGATCACGCGCGTGACCGTGGTAGACAGATGCAGCGGAATGCCAAAGTCGTCCAGACAGTTCTTAACGTTGCGGCGCAGACCGTTGGCGTACGGCATGAGCTCGTACACGCCCTCGACCGAAATCCCCTCGAGCGTGCAGCGACGTGCCATGATGAGTCCGATATCGCCCGAACCCAAGATGACGGCGCGCGAGCCGGGTTTGAGGTTTTCGATATTGATGTATCGCTGCGCCAAGCCGGCCGTAAACACGCCGGCGGGACGGCTACCGGGAATCTTGATCTCGCTGCGGGTGCGCTCGCGACATCCCATGGCAAGAACGACGGCGTGCCCGGTGAGCTGCAGCATGCCGGCGCGGCTCATGAGCGTGACGGTATGGACCGCGGTGTCTTCCGCAGGCTCGCCTGAATCAATCCCAATCACCATGCTGTTCAGGAACAGCGCAATGTCGGTTGCGCGCACCTGGTCGATAAAGCGCTGCGCGTACTCGGGACCGGTGAGCTCCTGTTTAAAGTGCGACAGGCCAAAGCCGGGGTGGATGCACTGGCGCAGGATGCCTCCCAGGTGCTGCTCGCGCTCCACGATGGCCACGCGCGCTCCGGCCTTATGCGCGGCCAGCGC
>URVD01000198.1 GCA_900551195.1 uncultured Collinsella sp. | reverse complement strand
GAGCCGGTGCGCGAGGCCGAGCATCGTATAGAGGAGCTCAAGGCCGCCGCGCAGGAGGCCACCGAGAGCGATGACATGAACAAGGCCGCCGAGATCACCGAGCAGCAGAAGGCCGCCGAGATTGAACTCGCCGAAGCCAAGGCCGCCTGGACCGCCGAGCTCGACGCCAGCCCGCTCACCATCGACGTGAGTCAGATTGCCGACATCGTGTCCGTGACCTCTGGCGTGCCGGTTTCCTCGCTCACCGAGAGCGAGAGCCGTCGCCTGCTGCAGACCGAAAGCGTGCTCAAGACCCGCATTATCGGCCAGGACGAGGCCGTCGAGGCCGTCGCCAAGGCCGTGCGCCGTAGCCGCTCGCCGCTCAAGGACCCGCGTCGCCCCGGCGGCAGCTTTATCTTCCTGGGTCCCACCGGCACAGGCAAGACCGAGCTCGCCAAGACGCTCGCCGAGTACCTCTTTGGCAGCAAGGACGCGCTCATCAGCTTCGACATGTCGGAGTTCGGCAGCGAGTTCGAGGTCTCCAAGCTTATCGGTAGCCCTCCGGGTTACGTGGGTCACGACGAGGGCGGTCAGCTTACCAAGGCCGTTCGTCGTCACCCGTATTCGGTCGTGCTGTTCGACGAGATCGAGAAGGCGCACCCCGACATCTTCAACATCCTGCTGCAGGTGCTGGAGGAGGGCCGCCTGACTGATAGTCAGGGCAAGACGGTCGACTTCCGCAATACCGTGATCATCATGACGTCCAACGTGGGCGCCCGCGAGATTGCGCAGGATGCGAGCGTGGGCTTTGGCACCACCGGCGAGCAGGGTCTCACGTCGAGTGAGATCCGCGGCCGTGCGATGGGCGAGCTCAAGCGCCTGTTCCGTCCCGAGCTGCTCAACCGTATCGACGACATCGTGGTGTTCCAGAAGCTCTCGGGCGAGAATCTCACCAAGATCGCGCACCTGCTGGTGGACGACCTGCGCCAGCGTCTGATTGCCAACGGCATGAACATCAAGCTCACCGATGCGGCCTATGACAAGATCGTGGCCGAGGGCACCGACCTCACCAACGGTGCGCGTCCGCTGCGCCGTGCTATTCAAAAGCTCATCGAGGACCCGCTGTCCGAGGAGCTGCTGGCCGGCGAGTGGGGCGAGGGCGATACCGTCCTGTGCGACGTGGCCGATGGCAAGTTTGTCTTTAGCCACGGCACGGGCGAGATCCCGGCACCGCGTCCGGCGGGCACGCTCGGTGGTGATACCGCCCCGGCGGCACCGCGCACTGGCAACGCCGCGCCCGTGAGCGGCGGCGTGACCTCGGGCCCCGGCGGCATGATGCAAGCCGGTTCCGGCGCGCTGTAAGGCGTGGCGACAATTTGATACGCGCAATCGAGGCGCTCCGGAAAGGGCGCCTCGATTTGTAGAGCTGCGGAAGTTGTGACCGTTACGCTATACGGTCCACCGTTAGCCGATGATGCGAGGGCGCTCGGCGTTTTCGACTGGTTTATGCACGCAAAGTCTGGGAATATACAAGGCGCATGTCTTACTGTCTAACCAGTTGCGCCAAGGAGGCACCATGGATTACAAGATCACCGGCTACGAGCCCGCCCAGCTGTTCCATTTCTTTGAGGAGGTCAGCGCGATCCCCCGTGGGTCTGGCAACGAGAAGGGCATCAGCGATTTCCTGGTTGCGTTTGCCAAGGAGCGCGGCCTCGATGTGTACCAGGACGAGGTCTACAACGTCATCATTCGCAAGCCCGCTTCTGCCGGCGCCGAGAATGCCCCGACTGTGATGCTGCAGGGCCACATCGATATGGTGTGCGACAAGTTGGGCTCTGTTGAGCACGACTTTACGACCGACGGTATCGACCTGGTCGTGAAGGACGGCGTCCTCACCGCTAACGGCACCACCCTGGGCGCCGACAACGGTATTGCTGTCGCTCTGATGCTTACTGTGCTCAACGACGATTCGATTGCTCACCCCGCCCTCGAGTGCGTATTCACCACCGACGAGGAGACTGGCCTGGTCGGCGCCGAGACGCTCGACAAGTCCCAGATTAGCGCCCGCACCATGATTAACCTTGACTCCGAGGAAGAGGGCGTTGCCACCGTCAGCTGCGCTGGCGGCGTCGTTGTTACCTACACCTGCCCCATCGTGCGCGAGCACAAGACCGGCAGCACCCTCACGCTCGACATCTCCGGCCTACTGGGTGGTCATTCCGGCAACGATATCAACCTGGAGCGCGGCAACGGCAACCTCATCATGGCCCGCATCATCGACCGCCTGATGGTCGCCGGCGAGCCCGCCATCGTTAGCTTTAACGGCGGCACTAAGGACAACGCCATCAACCGTGAGTGCAAGGCCGAGCTGGTTTACGCCGACCACGCTGCCGCCGAGGCCGCGGCCCAGATCGCAAAGGACATCATCGCCGACGTCACTGCCGAGCTCGAGGTCTTCGACCCCGGCTTTACCTGCACCGTCGAGATTGCCGACGACGCCGAGGTCGAGGCCATGGATCAGAAGTCCGCGCTTGCCCTCATCCGCGCCCTGCGTCTTGCCCCTAACGGCGTGATTCGCCGCAACGTCGCCACTGACGGCTCCGTCGAGGTTTCCTCCAACATCGGCGTGGTCGCCACTTCCGACGACCAGGTCAAGATCATGCTGTCCCCGCGCTCCTCGATCACCTCGCTGCAGAACGAGTTCAAGGACCGCCTGCAGACGCTGGCCGATGTCTTGGGCTTCGACGCCAAGTTCGAGTTCGAGTATCCCGGCTGGAGCTATGCCGAGCATTCGCCGGTCCGCGACGTTTTTGTCGAGAGCTATCGCGAGCTCTTTGGCTCCGAGCTGCGCATCGAGTCCATTCACGCTGGCCTTGAGTGCGGCCTGTTTGCTGAGGCCCTGCACGGCCTGGACGCCATCGCCGTGGGCCCGACGCTCTCCGATGTCCACACCCCGGACGAGAGCATGGAGCTCGCTTCTGCCGAGCGCTTCTACGAGCTGCTCATCGACGTCCTCAAGCGCCTTGCCGCGTAAGGGTCGCGCTAGCAGCAGTTCGAGCCACGTGCTAGCGGATTGCAAATGACATTACGAGAGGGGGCATCCGAACTTTTGCGACGGGTGCCCCCCTCTTCTTTTAAGAAATGTGGATTGATTGGCGCCTAGCCCATATCCGCCTTGATGAGGTCGAGGGTGCGCTGGCAGTTTTCGCG
>URVD01000197.1 GCA_900551195.1 uncultured Collinsella sp. | reverse complement strand
GGCATGAATATTAGCGCTCGTAGATTAAGTTGCCCGCCAGGTAGGTGGCCTGAACCTTGGTGGCCTGGAGCTCTTGGGGGTCAACGGTGAGCAGGTTTCGGTCCAGGACTACCAGGTCGGCGTATTTGCCGGGTTCCAGGCTGCCGAGGTTTTGCTCGTCGCCCGCTGCGTACGCGCTGCCAAGCGTGTAGCTGCGCAGGGCCGTTGCCGCGTCGATACGCTCGCTCGGCAGCCAGCCGCCCTCGGGCCAGTGGCTGCGGGGATCTTGGCGCGTGATAGCCGTGTAGAGCACGTTCATGCTGGTAACGGCCGTGATGGGGCTGTCGGTACCGAAAGCTTGACGGATACCGCGCTGCTGATAAGTTGCGAACGGCCACATGATGCGGCTGCGTTCCAGGCCCAGGTCGCGCTCCGGGCCACCCGGGTCGAGCGTGATGTGGCAAGGCTGGCTCGAGGCAATGACGTTGAGCTTGCGCAGACGATCGATGTCCTGAGGCAGCAGATTCTCCAGGTGCTCAAGCGTATTGTGGCCGTGCTGGGGCAAGCCGTAGAGCTCTGCCGCCTCCTCAAAGATATCGAGCGCAGCATGGATGGCACCGTCGCCGATAACGTGGATGCGCACGGTATGGTCACGCTCGGCTGCCGCCAAAACCAACTTGCGCATACGCTCGACAGGGACCGTCAGGCGGCCCTGGTCGCCCGGGAAGCGCGGGTTGGTATAGGGCTCAGTGAGGTATGCGGTATGCTCGCTCGACACGCCGTCGAAGAACTGTTTAAAGCCTGGCGCCGAGAGCAGCGCGTTGTTCGCGTAGCGGGTCTGGAGTTCTTCCAAGCGCGACTGGTCATCCAGCAGCGTGGGAAACAGATGGGCGCGGATGCCCAGCTTGCCGGAGGCCTGCAGCTTGTCGTAAACATCGTCGCGAATAAAGTCGCAGCCCGGCATGGGCATGAGCGACATGTCGCAAATCGAGGTAATGCCTTGCTCGGCCATACGCTTCATCTGGTCGGCGTAAGCGCTCGCGATGCGGTCCTCGCCCAGCCACTCCAGGCAGCGCGGCAGCAGCTGCATAGCAGCCGCCTCGTGGGCGATACCCGTAAGCTCGCCATTTGCATCTTTGTCGTAACTGCCACCCGCCGGAGGCTCGCTGTCGCGCGTAACGCCGAGCGCCTCGAGTGCGCGGCTGTTAAGCCACAGCGTGTGCCCGTCGCCCGAGTACATAACGCAGGGACGATCGGGAAATGCCGCATCGAGGGAGGCCTTGGTAGGGTGCTCGGGCGGATCCCAGCGGTAATCGCGCCAACCCTGGGTCACGACCCAGGCGTCATCTGGCAAGCCTTGGGAAAACTCGAGCGCATGCTGCACCAATGCTGCCTCGGACGTGCCCATATCCATGAGCATGTACGGCGAGGAGCCAACCGAAGTATGGAAGAAATGCAAGTGCGCATCGTGGAAACCGGGGCAGACAAACTGCTCGCCGTAATCGACCACCGGCGTGGCGGCAGGTGCGGCGTCAATCACGTCATCGGGCGCGCCGACTGCGACGATGCGATCACCCGCGATGGCGATCGCCAGCTCGCGGGCGGTATCGATACCGTCTTGGGCGGTAAAAACGTTCTTGGAGCGGATAATCCGATCGATATGTTGCATGGGCATCCCCATCTCTGGCAGGAAATTCAACACCCCCGAGTGTACTCCCCCGCCCTTGCAACAAAACCCCAAGCGGCAAACGGCAACTTTACCAGCCCTAGCGGCAGGTGGCATACTGGAGAGAGCCTGTACGATTTTGCGATCGAGCCAGCAAGGAGCAAATCGACCATGACGAAGACCAAGGCACAGCAGATTATGGCGGCAACCGAGGTTCGCGCGGCAGACGACGTCACCGCGGCCATCCATGATATCGCCGCCGAGTTTGAACCCTACATCATCAAGCAGCGCCGGCACTTCCATAAGCACCCGGAGCTGAGCCTTGCCGAGGAGCGCACGACTTCCGACATCGCCAACCAGCTCGACGCCATGAATATCCCCTACGAGCGTCCACTCAAGACGGGCCTGGTGGCGACACTCCGCGGCACCGCGCCCGATGCCTACCGCGAGGACGGCACGCCGCGCCGCCGTATCCTGCTGCGCGCCGACATCGACGCCCTGCCCGTCACCGAGCAGACCGGCGAGGAGTTCGCCAGCGTCAACGAGGGCTGCATGCACGCCTGCGGCCACGACTGCCATATCGCCATGATGCTCGGCACGTTGCAGATTCTGCGCCACATGACCGATGACATCCACGGCGAGATTCGCATCGTTTTCCAGCCCAGCGAGGAAAACGGCCAGGGCGCCAAGCTCATGATCGGCACGGGCGTACTCGATGGCGTCGACGGTGCCTATGCCGCGCACATCTGGAGCGAGGTCGATGCCGGCACCGTGAGCTGCGAGCCCGGTCCGCGCATGGCAAACACCGACTGGTTCCGCATTGATGTCCGCGGCACCTCGTGCCATGGCGCCATGCCCCAGCGCGGCCACGACGCCGTTATGGTTGCCGCCGAAATCGTCAACGCCCTGCAGACCATCGTCTCGCGCGAGATTAGCCCCTACGAACCCGCCGTCATCACCGTCGGCGAACTGCACGGCGGCACCGCGCGCAACGTTATCGCCGGCACGGCATACCTCGCCGGCACGGTGCGCACCTATGGCGACAAGACGCATGAGGAAATGCCCGAGCTTATGCGCCGCATCGTGGAGCACACCGCAGCAGCACTAGGCGCCGAGGCCGAACTCACCGACTACACCATCGCCAACTACAAGGTCGAAAACGATGCCGCCTCGAGCGAGCGTTGCCGCCAAGCTGTGCTCAAGTGCCTGGGCCCCGCAGGCGAGGGCCATTACCGCGGCACGCTTTCGGGCGAGGACTTCTCGGAGTACCTGCGCCGCGTGCCGGGCGTGCTCGCCTTTGTTGGCACGCGCAACCCCCAGATTGGCGCCACCTATGCCCAGCACTCCTGCTTCTACAAGATCGACGAGAGCGCGCTCGCCAAGGGCTCCATGGTAGCCGCTCAGTATGCCATCGACTTTTTGGCCGAGCCCACACAAGAGGAGCTCGACGGCCCCACAATCGCCGCGGTTGCCGAGACCAATCCCGACCTGGCAGCCAAGCTGCGCTCTGCCAAGGCAACGGCCGCCGAGGCCCGCGACGCCATGCACGAT
>URVD01000196.1 GCA_900551195.1 uncultured Collinsella sp. | reverse complement strand
CTGCGCAAGACGGAAAGCACATTAAGTGCTTTCCTTTGCGTGCGGAACTCGCGACGAACTAAACAGCCAGGCACGCTGTGCGCGTTCGTCATCATCCCGGGGGTTATCTGATAAAAGAAGGTGCGCCGGCTTTCGCCGGCGCCTTATAAGGGGTTTTTAGTTGGTAGTCATCTTTTTTGCTGCAGACTCGACGTAACTGTCCATCTCATCGACGTCGCAGACGTCTTCGAAGCGGACGGGTTTGGATTCGAGTTCGGCGAGCTGGGTCGGGGCGACCGTGTTGGTTGCCTGCTCGAGCACGCGCATGGCCTCAAAGTCGTCCTCGGGAACGTTGAGCCCCAGGGCGTCGCAGCAGGCGCGCGGGAACTTGTAGGGGCTGGCGGTCGAAAGCAGCACGCGGGCCTTGGCGCCCTCGGCGGGAGCGACCTGCTCAAAGACGTGATAGCCGCAAGCGGTGTGCGGGTCAATCACGTAGCCGTTCGCGTCCCAGCAGCTCTTGATGGCAGCGCGGACCTCGTCCTCGCTGGCCCAACTGCAGCCAAAGACGCTCTGGATCTTGGCCAGCAGGTCGGCGGGAACTTCGTAGCGACCAGTCTGTGCCAGCTGCTCCATAAGGCCGGCAACAAGCTCGCAGTCGCCATCGGACAGGAAGTACAGCATGCGCTCCAGGTTGGAGCTGATGAGGATGTCCATCGACGGCGAGATGGTCGTGTAGAACGGGCGGTTACGGTCGTAAACGCCGGTGGTCAGGAAGTCGGCCAGCACGTTGTTCTTGTCGCTCGCCACGACGAGCTTGGCGACGGGCAGACCCATGCGCTTGGCGTAGTAGCCGGCCAAGATATCGCCAAAGTTGCCGGTGGGCACGCAGAACTCTACGGCGTCGCCAGCCTCGATAGCGCCGGCGCGCAGCAGCTGCGCATAGGCGGCAAAGTAGTAGACAACCTGCGGCACCAGGCGGCCGACATTGATGGAGTTGGCACTCGAAAGCACGGTGCCAGCGGCCTCCAGGCGCTCGGCAAGCTCCTTATCGGCAAAGATGCGCTTGACGGCGCTCTGGGCGTCGTCAAAGTTGCCGCGGATGCCGCAGACGGCGACGTTGTCGCCCTCCTGCGTGGACATCTGCAGGTTCTGGACGCGGCTGACCTTGCCCTCGGGATAAAAGACAGTGATGCCCGTGCCCGGAGCGTCGGCAAAGCCGGCGAGTGCTGCCTTGCCCGTGTCGCCCGACGTGGCGGTGACGATCATGATGCGCTCGGCGCCGCCGTCCTTGGCGGAGGTGCGGGCCATGAGGCGGGGGAGCATCTGCAGGGCGACGTCCTTGAAGGCGCTCGTGGGGCCGCCAAAGAGTTCCATCACATAGGTCTGAGGGGCGTCAGCGCCCGGCGCAGCGTCGAGTTTGACGAGCGGCGTGACCTCTTCGCTCGCAAACGTGCTGCGGTAAGCCTCGTCGACACACGCCGAAATTTCTTCGGCCGTGTAATCATTCAGTAACATTCCCAACACATCTTGAGCGATTTCAAAGTACGATTTATCTGCAAGCGAGCTGATATCGACCTGCTGGGTGCCAAGCTCGTCCGAGACAAACAGACCCCCGTCGGGAGCGATGCCGGTGCGGATTGCCACCTTACTTGAGCACGATAAAGTGCGTCCTCGTGTACTATGATAAGTTCCCATATAACACTGCTCCTCGGATGCCTTGGTCCCAATCGGTGAACCCATGGTATCAGAGCGCGCAAAACAGGTTTGCAGAGGCTTTTAGAAAGGTAACCTCCACGCCATGATAAAAATTGCCAAGTTTGGCGGCTCGTCGGTCGCCGACGCCGAACACTTTAAGAAGATCAAGGCCATCGTCGATGCCGACCCGGCCCGCCGTTTTGTGGTGGTTTCTGCCTGCGGTCGCCGCTTTAAGGGCGACACCAAGGTGACCGACCTGCTCTACCTGGTTAACGCGCACGTTAAGTACCACGTGTCGTGCGAGGAGCTGCTCGAGGACATTGGGCAGCGCTATTTTGATATCGCTGACGAGCTGGAGCTCACCTATCCCATCCGCGAGGAGTTCGCGGCCTTTGCCGAGCGTGCCCGCTCGGGTGGCTACTCCACCGAGGAGCTCGTGAGCCGTGGCGAGTACTTCACCGCTCGCCTGATGGCCGAGTACCTGGGCCTGCCGTTCCTGGACGCCGCGACGGTCGTTGCGTTCCATCACGACGGTACGCTCAGCATGAACCGCACCTCCGAGCTGGTGCAGGAGTACGGTCAGCAGGGTGGCTTTGTCATGCCCGGTTTCTACGGCGCGACGCGTGAGGGCCAGATCAAGCTGCTCGACCGTGGTGGCGGCGATATTTCCGGCTCGATTCTGGCCAAGTGCCTGGGCGCCGACCTTTACGAGAACTGGACCGACGTCTCGGGCTTCTACTCTGCCGACCCGCGCATCGTACCCGAGGCTCAGCCCATTGCGCGCGTTACCTACGAGGAGCTGCGCGAGCTTTCGTACATGGGTGCAAGCGTCCTGCACGAGGAGGCCGTGTTCCCCGTGCGCGAGGCCGGTATTCCGCTAGTCATCAAGAACACCAACGCGCCGCAGGACCCCGGCACCATCATTAGCGAGACGGCCGACGAGGGCGAGGCGGAGCCCATCATTACCGGCGTGACCGGCAAGCGCGGCTTTGTCGCCATCAACGTGGCCCGCGACCGCACCAAGCCCCGTGTTGGCTTTATGCGCCGCGCGCTTTCGGTGTTCGAGCGCTATGACGTTTCCGTCGAGCACATGCCCACCGGTGTCGACCGCTTTGGCGCCGTGGTGCAGGAGCAGGACGTGCACGATTCGCTGTACTCGCTCGTGGGCGACATTCAGCAGGAGGTCGAGCCGCTCGAGATCGAGGTGGTCGAGGGCTTGGCACTTATCGCGACCGTCGGTCGTAACCTGCGCGGCCGTGCAGGTATCTCGGGCCACCTGTTTGGCATGCTTGGCCAGGCGGGCGTGAGCGTGCGTATGATTTCGCAGAGCTGCGACGAGATCAACATCATCATCGGCGTGGAGGAGAAGGACTTCGATCTGGCGATCCAGACCATTTACCGTGCCTTCTCCGATGAAAACGGCATTGTGAAGGTCTCCGACCTGGAGGCTCCCGCGCCGGCCGATCCCGCCCCGGCCGCGCTCCACAAGTAGCTGCTATCCCAGTAGATTTTTGGGACTTGCCTCAAAAACTACGGCGGGG
>URVD01000195.1 GCA_900551195.1 uncultured Collinsella sp. | reverse complement strand
CGGCGGCAGGCGCTTTATCACCGGCAATCGCTGCGAGAAGGGTGCCGGCCACAAAAAGCAAAAGACCGAGGCCCCCAACCTCTTCAAAAAGAAAAACGAGCTGCTGTTTAACCGCGAGGTGCTGAGCCCCGACGAGGCCCCGCGCGGCACCGTCGGCATTCCCCGCGCCCTCAACATGTATGAGAACTACCCCTTCTGGCACGCGTTCTTTACTCGTCTGGGCTTTAGCGTGCAGCTGTCCGACCAGTCGAGCAAAAAGACCTATCAGGCGGGCATCGAGTCCATGCCGTCCGAGAGCGTGTGCTATCCGGCCAAGATGAGCCACGGCCACGTGATGAACCTTATCGACCGTGACGTCGACTTTATCTGGATGCCGTGCGTGCGCTGGGAGCGTAAAGAGGACCCGACGGCCGGTAACTGCTACAACTGCCCCATCGTCATGAGCTATCCCACGGCGTTGGCACTCAACATCGACGAGATCCGCGAGCAGAACATCGAGTTCCTGTACCCGTTTGTGCCCTATCATGACAAGACCGAGCTCAAGCGCCGTCTGTACCAGGTGCTCGCCGTCGACCGTGTGGCCGATGCGCAAGCCGGTCGCGGTCGCGTGCGTGGGCCCAAGATCACGCGCTCCGAGGTCGATGCCGCTGTCAACGCTGCCTTTGAGGCCGATGCGCGTTTCCACGAGGACATCCAGACCATGGGCGAGGAGGCCCTTAAGTGGGTCGAGGACCACGGCGGTCACGGCATCGTGCTCGCCGGTCGTCCCTACCATAACGACCCCGAGATCAACCACGCCCTGCCCGAGCTTATCTCGAGCTTTGGCTTTGCGGTCTTTACCGAGGATTCGCTCGCGCATCTGGTAAAGCCCGAGCGTCCGATTCGCGTCGTCGACCAGTGGATGTACCACTCACAGTCGCCTGTACGCCGTGGCCCGTTTTGTGACGATGCGCAACGACCTGGACCTGATCCAGCTCAATTCCTTCGGCTGCGGCCTCGATGCCCTGACCACCGATCAGGTACAGGAAATCCTGGAGGCCAGCGGCAAGATCTATACCGTGCTTAAGATCGACGAGGTGTCCAACCTGGGCGCCGCGCGCATTCGCATCCGCTCGCTCATGGCGGCACTCAAGGACCAGGAGGCCGAGCGCTTGGCCGAGGCCACGGCTGCGGGCGAGGTCTTTGAGCAGGGCGACGCTGCGCCGGTGGCGCCCTCCACGGATGCCCCCGCGTTCGCGAGCCGCAAGTACGCGTTCGAGGCACAGCGTGAGAGCGCCTCGACCGCATGGCCCAAGGTGCCCTTTACCGAGCAGATGCGCGACGAGGGCTATACCATCCTGTGCCCGCAGATGGCGCCGATCCACTTTGACCTGGTCAAAGAGGTGTTCCGCGGTGCCGGCTACAACTTGGAGCTGCTGCCCTCGACCGACCACGATGCCGTCGAGGCTGGCCTGCGCTATGTGAACAATGACATTTGCTACCCGTCGATTCTGGTGACGGGCCAGATTATGGAGGCCATCGAGAGCGGTCGGTACGACCTGTCCAAGACCGCCGTGGTCATCAGCCAGACCGGCGGCGGCTGCCGTGCCACCAACTACATCGCGCTCATCCGCAAGGCCCTGCGCGAGAGCGGCCACCCCGAGATCCCCGTGATCTCGCTTTCGGCCGTGGCGCTCGGCGAGGACAACCCCGGCTTTAAGCTGACGCCGGCCCTGCTTAAGCAGGCTGTGTACGCGGTGCTCTTTGGCGACGTGATGATGCAGATGCTCTACCGCTGCCGCCCGTACGAGGCCACGCCCGGTGCCGCCAACGCGCTCTACGAGGAGTACATGGCGCGTGCCCGCAAGCTGGCGCCCAAGTTTAACCGCCACAACTACACCAAGCTGTGCCGCGAGGCCATCCGCGCGTTCGACACCATGCCGCTCGTGGGCGAGGGCACCAAGCCGCGCGTGGGCGTGGTCGGTGAGATCTTGGTCAAGTTCCATCCCACGGCTAACAACCACGTGGTCGATGTCATTGAGCGCGAGGGCTGCGAGGCCGTGGTGCCGGGCCTGCTCGACTTCTTCCTCTACTCCATGAGCAACGCCGAGCTGCAGAAAGACGAGCTGGGAAGCTCTGCTACTACACGCGCGGGCATGCAAGCGCTCATCAAGCTTGTGGACTGGATGCGCACGCCGGTGGAGGAGATGCTCGAGAAGTCCCGCCGCTTTGAGGCGCCCGAGCGCATCGGCACCATGGCCGACAAGGCCCGTACGGTACTTTCGGTGTGCAACAACATGGGCGAGGGCTGGCTGCTCACGGCCGAGATGCTCGACCTGATCGACCATGGTGCGCCCAACATCATCTGCACGCAGCCCTTTGCGTGCCTGCCCAACCACGTGGTGGGCAAGGCCGTGATCAAGGAGCTGCGCCGCCAGCATCCTGAGAGCAACATTGTCGCGGTGGACTACGACCCCGGTGCGTCCGAGGTCAACCAGCTCAACCGCATTAAGCTCATGATCAGCGTGGCCAAGGAAAACATGCGCGCCGGCAAGGGCTTTAAGCTCGAGAAGGTGGCGCCGCTCGCGATGGACGAGGTCACCGGTCAGATGCGTGCCCATGACGGCTGCGTGAGCTGCGGGCCGGCCAGCGAGGAGGCCGTCACATCGGTCGCCAAGCGTCTGGGACGCGGCATTAAGAAGTAGCTTGCCCGCTATGGGCTAGATATGAGACAAACGGGCGGTGGCCGTATCGACTACCACCCGTTTTTGCTGGACATGTGTTGCGTAAACGCCCCAACTATCACCCTTTGCGAACTTAGATTTCGGAAGTATGCGGCAAAATCTGAATAGGCCGAGCACACCGGATATGTCAAAGCTGTGTACCTGCGGTTTTATTGGCGAAAATCAGGACGTGCTCAAGAGTTTCGGAATTTGCCGCATACTTCCGAAAACGACGTCTCGGTGGCACCAAAAATTGCCTCCAGAACCCTGAGATAATGAACATATGTAGCCGTTCGCCGCAAATTACCGTCCGTTCATGGAACCTATCTCCAACGAGTTGTAACCATATGGTTTGATGTTGGAAACATATGATTGCCGGCAGGCCGTAGGTGACGTTTGCCCTGATATCGGAGGTTCCAGGTATGTTTCGTGCTCCGTTAAACAACTATCGGTTGGGCTAACATGGATCGCCGTGTTATTTCGATAACCCTTGCAGTGGTCTGCCTTGCTGTGCTCCTGGGCGCTGCAGGGCAGTTTGCTATAAATCGAGAAACATCCTATATGCAGGAATGCGTTTCCGAAGGCTTTGCCATTGACGGT
>URVD01000194.1 GCA_900551195.1 uncultured Collinsella sp. | reverse complement strand
AAGAGCGGCAGACCCTCCAGACGAGCTGCAGCAAGCGCACCAATAAACGTATCGCCCGCGGCCGTCGTATCGACCACCGCGCTCGAAAGCGCCGGCATGCGCAGCGGCTCACCGCCATCGCCGAGCGTAACCGAGCCGGCGCCGCCCAGCGTGATGACCGCGGCGCCGGCGCCCTTGTCGAGCAGCGCATTGAGCGCGGCGACGCAACTCGCATCATCTGTGGGCAGAATGCCCGTCAGCACCTGGCACTCGGTCTCGTTGGGGCAGACCAAGTCGACCGCAGGCCACGCTCCTGCCGGCAAATCGCAGGCGGGCGCAGGGTTAAAGACCGTATAGAACCCCAGCTCGTGAGCGCAAGCAAGCGCCTCGGCCGTCGCTGCAAGGTCACATTCGCCCTGGGCGATAAAGACGCTTCCGGCAGCCGGGGCAAACTCGCTGGCATCGCCGTCGAGCTCGTCGGCCACCAAGCGCCTCAGTGCGCGGGCAACGTCCTCGCCCGCAAGCGCATGGTTGGCGCCCGGCGACAGCACGATGCGGTTGTCGCTCTCGCAGCGAATGATAGTCGCGGTACCGGTCTCCACGTCATCGCGACGCGCCACAAACTCAACGCCCACGCCGGCATCCTGGAGCCCTGCCACAAGCGCATCGCCAAAGGTATCGCGCCCAACAGCGCCAATCATGCACGTGCGCGCACCCATGCGCGCAGCAGCGACGGCCTGGTTAGCGCCCTTGCCACCAGCGTTGGTGATAAAACCGCTGCCACCGACTGTCTCGCCCGCACGCGGCATGCGCTCGCACGCCACCGAAAGGTCCATGCTCATGCTGCCGAACACCGCAACGATGCTGTGATCCGCCATGGAAACCTCCTCGTCTTCAGGCTTTGCGCCCACCGTCGACCAACGATTGTGCACTCTCGCACCCCCTATAACTTTAGTCCACTTTGATGTGGACGCGCGCTTGAGCTTACGCCAGCAGCAAGCATTCACAGGGGCAGGCAGCTACAATGAATACGTGCTGATTATTCTCGTCATTGGATGATGTTTTATGGAACAATTCTCGCAATCGGGCTCGCGCGGTCGACGCCGCACGGGCAACGAGCCGGCGCCGCACGAACGCGTGAAGGGCGAGCGCCGTGCCAACGAGCCGCGACGCACCGCGAGCCCCCATCGCGCTTCTGCCAACAACGCGGGCCGCGCCAACACTCCCGCCGCGGAGCAGACGCCTGCTCGCCCCAAGTCCCGCTACATCCCTGCCCTTGACGGCCTGCGCACGCTTGCCGTCGTCGCAGTGGTGCTCTATCACCTCAACCTCACGTGGGCTCAGGGCGGCCTGCTTGGCGTCACGATCTTCTTTGTGCTTTCGGGCTATCTGATCACACGCCTGCTACTCAACGAAGTCGCTAAGACCGGCCGCATCGACCTCAAGAGCTTCTGGATCCGCCGCATCCGTCGCCTGGTCCCCGCCGTGGTGACCGTTGTGGTTGTAACCTGTGCGCTGTGCACCGTCTTCAACCACGTGATGCTCACCAAGATGCGTCCCGACATTCTGCCGTCGCTGCTGTTCTTTAACAACTGGTGGCAGATTATGCAGGACGTCTCGTACTTCAACGCCCTGGGCGACCCCTCGCCGCTTACGCACTTTTGGTCGCTCGCCATCGAGGAACAATTCTACCTGGTTTGGCCACCGCTGCTGTTTGCCATGGTGTCCATGCATGTGAGCAAACCCAACACGCGCCGTGTGGTCCTGGGACTCGCAACGGTATCCGCCCTTGCCATGATGGTGCTCTACAACCCTGCCGCCGACCCCAGCCGCGTGTACTACGGCACCGACACCCGCGTCTTCTCGCTGCTGCTGGGCGCCTGGATGGCCTTTATCCCCGATCGCGACCTGGCGCCGGTGCGTCTCGCTCATCGTTTGGGGCTCAATCGCCTGACTGGCGCCGCCAAGCACGGCAAGAACGCCGAGGGCGAGCCTGGCGAGAAGGCCGACAACGCAGCCGAGACCGTCCCGGCACAGCCGAGCGCCCTCGTGCGCTTTTGGTCCTCGCCCGCATCCATCGATGTGTTGGGCGTCGTGGGTCTGGTTGGCCTTGCCGCCATGGTCGCGCTCACCAACGGCTACACCGCGTTCCAGTATCGCGGCGGCACGCTGCTATGCTCCATCCTCACGCTCATGGTCATCGCGGCCTGCGTGCAGCCCCAGGGAATGGTTGCCCGCGCACTGTCCGCCGAGCCGCTCGTGTGGGTTGGCAAGCGCTCGTACAGCATCTACCTGTGGCACTATCCGCTACTGTTGCTCATGAACCCGGTCGCCAACATCAACGATACGCCGTGGTGGCAGTACATTTTGCAGGTGTTGTTGGTGGTCGCCGTAGCCGAATGTTCATATCGCTTTATCGAGACGCCGTTTAGAAAGGGCGCCTTTGGGCGCACCGTATCCGAGTTTCGCGACGGCGCCACCACGCCCGCCAACTGGGTACGCGCGCACGTCCCTGTCTGCGCAGCCTGCGCTGTCGTGTTGGTCGTTGCACTGGGCGGCCTGGTCTTTGTGCCCGAGACGTCTGCACTGAGCGGTGAGGGCGCCGAAGTCCTCAACAAGGAAGCCAAGAACACCGCGCCAACGGACCAACAGGCAGCCGACGACACCGACAAGGACAACGACGGCTTCCCCGATGGCTCCTACGACCTGTTGATGATCGGTGACTCCGTGTCGCTGCGCGCCGTTGATTCCTTTGACGGCGTGTTCCCGGACAGCCATATCGATGCCGAAAAGGGCCGCCAGTTTGATGCGGGCCGCGCGACATTTGAGGGCTATCTCCAACAGAACCTTGCCGGCAAGATCGTGGTCTTTGCACTGGGCACCAACGGCTTGGTAACCGACGACCAGATCGACGCCATCATGACCGATGCAGGAGATAAGCGTATTGTGGTGTTTGTGAACACGCGCAGCCCGCAGCCGTGGGTTGACTCTACCAACCAGGCCATCGCCAACGCTGCTACGCGCTACAAGAACGTGCGCGTTATCGACTGGTACGGATACAGTGCCAATCGCAACGACCTGTTCGATGGCGATGGCACGCACCTGTCGACCACTGGCGTGACTGAGTACCTCAACTTGATCCACGATGCAGTCAAGAAGGACCTGCCCGTGCATCCCGAGGATCACGTCAACGATCCGCAGCCGGCGGCCGTCAAGTCTGCCACCGACGCGCTCGTCAATGCGCTCGCTCTCAAGCCGCACAAGCTGGGCACCGACAAGTAACCTGCAACGCAAACTTCCCACATCCGGAGGGGGTGCCTGCCACAGATATAGTCGGCGCGTGCCAGTTCGGCAGGCTGTCCGTCGATGGTTACG
>URVD01000193.1 GCA_900551195.1 uncultured Collinsella sp. | reverse complement strand
CAGGCCTAGTAAACATTAATACGGCAAGCTCGGCAGAGCTGCAGACGCTCTCGGGAATCGGTCCCTCAATGGCACAGTCGATTATCGATGAGCGGACAAAGAACGGTGCTTTTGCCTCGGTTGACGATCTGATGCGTGTGTCGGGAATCGGCGAGAAGAAGCTTGCCAAAATCAAAGATTGCATCTGCGTATGAGTGCGACCGAGCGCGAGCAAGTGATGCCACCACGACCATTGATGCCGTGGACGATGGCGCTTTGTGCCGGCTTGTGTGTGAGCTGTGGCTTGGTACTTAACATGGCGGCCGATTTGCTGTTGGGAGAGCGGGCAGCGCCCGTCGCGTCGCTTATGGCCATTCCCGTTGCGGCTGCGGCTTGTATCGTATTGGCTCGGTCCTGTATGCGCCTTGTGCGGTGGAGACGATGGCTTTATGCCGCGGGCCTTGGCTTCTTGGCGGGGGCGGTCGTGTCCGCGGGTTGGGCGATCGGGACACTGCGTGCTTCGAGCGCACTGGATAATCGGGCTGCGAGCAGTCTCGAGTTTGTTGTGCACGGCGACCCGTCCATCAGTGACGGTGCGTACTCCTATGCCTGCGATGCGTATGCGGGCGAAAAGCGTTTGGGTCAGGTGCGGCTGTCGTGTGATCGTGAGCTCAAGGTCGGGGCGCACGTGCGTGTTATCGGTCGCGTTTCACGTTTTGAGAACGATGCGTATGGTCGCTCACGCGTGCTTCGAGGCGAGGCGCGCAAGGTTAAAGCCGTTCGGATTGTGTCGGTCGATGAGGGCTCTCCGGAGCCGCTGCTTCGACTGCGAAATGGGCTGCTTGCGTCTATCGCGCCTGCGACCGACCCGGCGCGTGCGCTCATAGCCGGTGTCGTCTGCGGTCGTTCGGCCGAGCTGCGCGCCCAGCCGGCGGGCGACTGGTTTTCGGTGACGGGAACGGCGCATCTTATCGCCGTCTCGGGCAGCCATTTGGCTATCGTGGGGTTTTTAATCGAGGGTTTATTGCAAAAGACTCGGTGCTCACGTGGTCTTCAGCGGGCGATATTGGCGATAACGCTTGTGGGCTACGCTACCTTTACGGGCGCGTCTCCCTCTGCCGTGCGCGCGTGCTGCATGGTGTTCGCGACGCTTGTCGTAAACGGCGCGGGGCGTCGCCGGCACGGCGCATCGGCACTCTTTGTTACCATGTCCATCTTTGTGCTACTGCGGCCGACGGTGCTGTTCGAGATGGGCTTTCAGCTTTCATGTGCCAGCGTCTTAGCCATTCTGTGCTTTTGCCCCTATGCGACCTTCGCTTTGGGTGAGCTGGGCGTGCCATCGGGCGTTGCCAGCATGCTTTCCGTCACGCTGTGCTCGCAGTTGGCGACATTTCCCATTACCATTCCTGCCTTCGGTACGTTCTCGCTCATTGCTCCGCTGGCAAATGCGGTCATCGGTCCGGTGGTGAGCGTACTGCTTGCTGTGTCCATCGTGCTGGTTCCCTTTTCGCTCGTGGGACCGTTGCGGACTTGGGCGCTCGTTGTGCCCATGATTGCCGCCCGTTGCGCGCTGTTCTTCGAGCAGCTGTTTGCCGCCGTGCCGGGTGCATCCGTGAGCGTGCCGCCCGATAGCATGTGGATTTACCTAGTGCCGTGTTTGCTGGCGGTTCTGCTTGTCCGGTGGCCGCGTCCCCGTGCGCGTCCTATGGCGGTGGGGCTTGCATGCCTGATGCTCTTGGCTGCGATTCCGTACGTCTATTGGGATCGATTCGCTCCGCCTTCGGTGACGGTGCTCGATGTGGGCCAGGCCGATGCGATTCTTATCCGCCAGGGCGGCGCAGTAGCACTCGTCGATTGCGGACTCGACGAGCGCGTGGTGGCGGCGTTGGTCCGCAATAACGTGCACCATATCGACGCCGTCTTTGTGACGCATTGGGATGGTGGTCTGCCTGCCGTGCTCGAACAGTTTTCGGTCGGAACGATTGCCGTGGCGGCGGATGCGCTGGAGGATGCTCCTGCCGAGGTATTGAACCGACCTGGCGTGGAGTATCGGCAGGTGCGCCGTGGGGATACGGTCGACATCGGCTCATTTTGCGCCCACGTGATGTGGCCATTCGAGTCCGTGGATGGCGAGGGAAATGAGGACTCCCTTGTCCTGCTGCTCTCTTATGTTCAGGAAGGCAAGGGCCTGCGCATGCTCCTCACCGGTGATGCCGAGCTCGACCAAGAACGGGAATTCGTGCAGGAGGTGGGGGATATCGATGTCCTTAAACTTGGGCATCACGGCTCCAAGGTTTCAGTCGATGGTGAGTTGCTGGACATCCTGAAGCCCGAGCTTTCTCTCGCAAGCGCCGGTGAGGGGAATCGATACGGCCATCCGTCCGATGCCTGCATCGATGCCGTTAAGGAAGCGGGTGGTGTGTTCGCGTGTACCATCGAACACGGCGACATTACCGTCACACCGACTGCGAATGGCTTTGCGATGAGATGCCAGCGACCGTGATGACATCGTTGGCGCGCGGCTGGCCCCTGGGCTAAAATGGCACAGTACGAATTCGAGAGTCTGCGAGAGGGGAGCGCAATGCCCGAAACCGGTCTGCTGCCGGCATATCTGATCGTTGGTACCGATGGGGTCAAGCGCGACCACGCCGTCTCGCGTATGAAAGCTCGCTTGGAAAAGTCGGGTATGGTTGAGTTCAACCTCGATGAACGCGACATGACCAAAGACCCCGATATCGAGTCGATCATTGGCTCGCTCAATACCTTTCCCATGGGCAGCGAGTTTCGCCTGGTAATCCTTGACGGCTGCTCCAAGCTTGCCAAGGCGGTTTCCGAGCCGCTCGTCGAGTATCTGGCGAGTCCAAGTCCCACAACGGTCTGCCTTATTATCGCCGATTCGCTCGCCAAGAATACGCGCCTGTACAAGGCGATCGCCAAGATTGACAAGAAGGCCGTCATCGATTGCTCGGGCACCAAGCGCTGGGAGCTCCCACGCCGCGTGCAGCAGATGGCGACGCAACACGGCAAGTCCATCTCGGCGGCGGCCGCCGAGGAGCTTGTCTCGCGCTCGGGCGAGAACACCCGCATGCTCGATAACGACTTGGCCAAGCTTGCCCAGATGGTCGAGGCCCCTCAGATTGAGCTTGCCGATGTGGAACGCTGGATCGTCCGCACGGCCGAGGTCCAGCCCTGGGATTTTCTCAACGCGGTATCGGCTCGTGATATACGCCGCTCGCTTGAGCTCTTCAATTTACTGCCCGTCAAGAGTTACGTGTGGACCTACACATTGCTGTGCGGCCGCATCCGTGAGCTGATCGTCGCCAAGGCGCTTGACTCTCGTGGGCAGGGCCGCGAGTAATTTAGTGGAAACGATTGATATTAGCGA
>URVD01000192.1 GCA_900551195.1 uncultured Collinsella sp. | reverse complement strand
GGACGCTACGACTCCATCTTTACCGGCGCATTTGGCGACGGCATCGAGGTACCGGCGGCGGGTTTTGCCTTTTCGCTCGAGCGTCTGGAGGCCGCGCGCACCTCGGCCGAGGACGCCGCTTCCGACGGCGATCACGCCGTGGGTCGCGGCGCCGAGGGTCCGCTGCGCATCGCCGTGCCCAAGGGCTCGCTCAAGGCCGACACGCTCGACGTGCTCGAGGCCGCGGGCTTGGACGTCTCTGAGCTGCGTGACCCCGGCCGTCACCTGATCGTGCGCGGCCGCGACACGCGTGTCGGCGAGGGCGCGGTCGGCGATATCGAGTTTGTCATCGTGCGCCCCAGCGACGCGCCTGCTTTTGTGGGCTGTGGCGGTGCCGATTGCGGCATCTGCGGCTGGGATTCGCTTATCGAGGCAGACCTCAACCTGCTGCAGCTGGTCGACCTGGGCTATGGCCTGTGCACCTTTATCGAGGCGGAGCCCGCATGGCGCGCCGGTCAGGCCGAGCGCAACTATGCTCGCCGCGGGTCGCTTCGCGTGGCAACCAAGTATCCGCGCATCGCGAGTGCCTGGTATGCCGAGCGCGGCGTGAACGCCGACATCGTTTCGCTGCACGGCAACATCGAGCTGGGCCCCATCGTCGGCATGACCGATCGCATCGTGGATATTACCGCCACGGGCGCCACGCTGCGCGACAACGACCTGGTCATCACCGGTCGCATCATGGACTGCACGGCCCGCTTCTTTGTCAACCCGGGTGCCGCGCGCCTTGATCCGCGCGTACGCAATCTGGCAGATCGCCTGGCCGCGGCCGTTAAGGACAAGCATTTTGAGCCCGTCGCGGGCTCGGCACAATAGCGCGAGCGCGCACGGGCGCCCCCATATCCGGACTGCGGGCCGATTGGTGCCGCTGCCCGGCATCTCGTTTTTCAAACGCAACCTCGACCGATAGGGGATACCGATATGAAGACCATCAAACTTGCTCCCGGTGAGCGCCTCGTTACCAACCAGCTCAACCGCAAGGGCGTGCTGCCGCAAAACATCGTCGACGCCGCCCGCGATATCGTGGCCAACGTGCGCGCCAATGGCGATGCCGCGGTGCGCGACTACTGTCGGCGTTTTGACGGCGTTGAGCTGCAGAGCTTCCGTCTGCCGCAAGAGCAGATCGATGCCGCGCTCGAAGGCCTCGATCCGGCCTTTGTCGCCGCGCTCGAGAAGGCCGCGCGCCAGATTCGCGAGTTCCACCAGCGCGAGGTCGAACAGAGCTGGTTTACCACGCGCCCGGACGGCACGATGCTCGGCGTTAAGGTGACCCCGTTCGCGGCGGCTGGCATCTATGTGCCGGGCGGTCGCGCGCAGTATCCCTCCACGGTGCTCATGAACGCCATCCCCGCCAAGGTTGCCGGCGTCAAGCGCGTGGTCATGGTGACGCCGCCACAAAAGGACGGCCTGATCAGCCCCTATACGCTCGCCGCGGCCAAGCTCGGCGGCGTGGACGAAATCTATATGGTGGGCGGCGCCCAGGCCGTGGCCGCGCTGGCATACGGTACCGAGACCATTCCGCGTGTCGATAAAATCACCGGTCCGGGCAACGCCTTTGTCGCCGCGGCCAAGCAGATTGTCTCGGGCGATGTGGGCATCGACATGGTCGCCGGCCCCTCCGAGGTCTGCGTGCTGGCCGATGCCACGGCCAAGCCCATGGTGGTCGCGGCAGACCTGATGGCCCAGGCCGAGCACGATCCGCTGGCAGCCTGCTATCTGGTGACTTGCGACGAGCAGTTTGCGCGCGAGGTCGAGGCTGGTATCGACATTCTGGTGGCGCAGTCGCCGCGTGCCGAGATCACGCGCGCCTCGCTCGACAACGAAGGCACCATCGTGGTGGCCGCCGATATGGCTGCCGCCGTCGAGGCCGTGAACACCGTGGCGCCCGAGCACCTGGAGCTGCACTGCAAGGATGCGATGGGCCTGCTCGGCGGCATTCGCAACGCCGGCGCCATCTTTGTGGGCGCCTGGAGCTCCGAGCCGCTCGGCGATTATGTTGCCGGCCCCAACCACACGCTGCC
The DNA here is from genome assembly GCA_900551195.1 of uncultured Collinsella sp. Classification (GTDB taxonomy): domain Bacteria; phylum Actinomycetota; class Coriobacteriia; order Coriobacteriales; family Coriobacteriaceae; genus Collinsella. The sequence continues at coordinate 1,312 of URVD01000192.1, read as the reverse complement.
GACCGGCGGCACGGCCATGTTCTCCAACCCGCTTTCGGTCGAAGAGTTCGTTAAGCGCTCGAGCGTCATTTGCTATACGCCCGAGGGCCTGCTCTCCGACGCTCCCGCCACACAGCGTCTGGCCGAGGCCGAGGGCCTGTGGGCGCACGCGCTATCCGCCGCCCTGCGTCGCCGTGTGCTGGAGCAGGGCGAGGATGCCGTGAGTGCCGAGTCTCTGGCCGCGGCCGACCTGACCAAGGTCGCTTGGCCGGGTGACGCCGTGGCGACGGTTGCCGAGGGCGTTGACCTGGCGGCTGCGGGCGCGGATGGCGTTGGCGCGACCGGCGAGGAGGCCTAACATGGCCGAACTCACGCCGCGCATGAAGGAGCTCGTCCAGCCCTACCTGGCCGGCATTGAGCCCTATGATCCCAACTTTACGCCCACGCGCATCAATCTTTCGGCCAACGAGAACACCTATCCCGTGCCCGCTGTCGTGCGCAAGGCGGTTGATGCGGCCTTGGCTGCTACGCCGCTCAACCGCTACCCCGATCCCATGTCCAACGACCTGCGCGACGAGCTTGCCGCTTGGCATGGCGTGACGCGCGAGAATGTCTGCGTGGGCAACGGCGGCGACGAGCTGCTCTATAACTACCTGTTGGCGTTTGGCGGCGCGGGACGGACCCTGCTCAACTGCCCGCCGTGCTTTAGCGAGTACGCGTTCTTTGCGTCGCTTTGTCAGACCGAGGTGCGCGATGTGTGGCGCGATCCGGTAACCTTTGAGCTCGACCAAGCGGCTGTGCTCGCCGTGGCGCCGGAGTGCAACCTGGCCATCGTGACCTCGCCCAACAATCCCACGGGCGATGTGGCACCGCTCGACTTTGTCGCGGCCCTGTGCGATGCGTGCCCCGGCATGGTCATGGTCGACGAGGCCTACGTTGAGTTTGCGGACGATTCGTTTGGCGCGGCCACCACGGCGCAGGGGCTTATCGCCGAGCATCCCAACCTGGTGATTCTGCATACGCTGTCCAAGGCGTTTGGCGCCGCCGGCACGCGTCTGGGCTATGTGATCGCGGCGCCCGAGGTCATCGATGTGTTTGCGGCGATTCGCCAAATCTACTCGGTTAACGTGCTAAGCCAGGCCGCCGCGCTTGCCTGCGTACGTGCCCGCGATGCGTACGCACCCGTGGTGGCACAGGTTGCATCTGAGCGCGAGCGCGAGCTGTGCGCCCTACGCGCAATGGCTGCCGAGGGTCTGCCCGTGGAGGCGTGGCCGAGCGTGCCTTGTAAGCTTCCTGCACATCAAAATCGCGGTATCCCTTCACATAAGAATCG
>URVD01000191.1 GCA_900551195.1 uncultured Collinsella sp. | reverse complement strand
CTGACGGGGCCCTGTCGTGTAGGTGAGGTCATATGCAACCGAATGGTTTGGCCTTAGGCCTCCATCTCGGCGAGCTCCTCCTTGGAGAAGCCACAGGCAAAGACGACGGCAGCGGCGATGACAAAGGAGATTGCCATACCAACGATAGCCCAGACGGTGTTCATCTGGCCACCCTGCAGGTAGTTGGTGAAGACCAGGAAGTTGGAGGCACCGCCTGCGAGGTAGTAGGTAACACCCATGAGGCCGGAGAACACAGCGCCGATAGCACCGCCGATGAACATGCCAAACATGGTGCGACGGAAGCGCATGAGGATGCCGAAGAGCGCGGGCTCGGTGACGCCGCCGGCGATGGCGGAGATGACGTAACCGATGGCGAGAGACTTCTCGTCGGGGTTCTTCATCTTGAGGAAGGCACCGAAGGCGCAGCCCCAGACAGCGGCCATAGCGCAGTTGGTGGAAACGAAGACGAAGGGATCGTAACCGGCAGCGATGATCTGAACCTGGGCGAGCAGGATGACGGGCATGTGCATGCCGCAGACCACGAAGAGCTGCCAGAAGGCGCCGAGGATGGCCATGACGATCAGGATGCCGATGCCGCCAAGGTCAGCAAGGCCGAAGAGGGCGTTGGCGATCAGCGTACCGATCTCGTTGCCGATCGGAGCGAGGACGATGAAGGCAATGGGGATCGTGACGATCATGGTGCAGAACGGCGTGAAGACCGTGGACAGCACGTCGGGCATAACCTTCTTAAAGAACTTCTCGATGAAGTACAGGACGGGCACCGAAAGGATGATCGGCAGGACGGACTGCTGGTAGTTGGCAGCGGCGATCTGGATGCCGTAGACGGAGATGATTCCGCCGCCCTCCTGGGTGGCGACGCTCACCACGGAAGGAGCCATGAGGGCGCCACCGAGCAGCATGCCGAGCACGGGGCTGGCGCCGAGCTTCTTAGCCGCGGCATAACCCAGGTAGATGGGGATAAAGGTGAACGTGGCCTCGTACAGCGTGGTGTAGAGGAACGTATAGGTCGGGTCGTCGGCCGAGAGCACACCGAGCATGGTGGGGCCGAGGACGGCCGCGATGGTACGGAACAGACCGCCGGCCATGAGCAGCGGGATGAGCTGGGTCATGGAGCCCGACAGATAGTCGAGGATGATGTTCGGCAGGTTCTTGAGCTCGAACTTCTGCTTGGAAGCATCGAGGTTCTCGTCGACGGCGGCACCCTGCTTGACGCCGGAGATGGCGACGAACTCGGCGAGCACCTTGGGCACGTTCTGGCCGATGATGACCTGGAGCTGGCTGCCGGCAAACTGGCAACCCAGAACACCCTTGACCTTCTTGATCTTCTCCACGTCGGCCTTGTTGTTGTCCTCGAGCGTCAGGCGCAGGCGCGTCATGCAGTTGGTGGCGACGGAAACATTCTCCGCACCGCCCACGAGCTCGAGGACATCGGTGGCAATCTGCTTGTTATCTACTGCCATGGGACCCCTCCCCATATCTTCGTGTGCCAGCCCCCTTGGGCTTAGGCACGCCTTTGGCCCGGCGACTATAACCCCTTACGGTTGCCGGACCCTTGGATACGCTTTTGTAAACAAGGTGTTTACTGAACGTTTACGGGCTTTAGTTTACACGGAGCGCCGAATTTATGGCAATTTTGCCGTCTACAGTCCGGTGAACGGTAGGAAATCGGGGGTGAACGTATTTGAATGGCGGGAAATGGTCTCTTTGACCCTCTATTGATATATAGCCATTTACGTGGGATTTTATTTTGATGAACACCTCACTGATCTGTTAACTCATCAACAGAATCCCTGCTAGAAGCTAGTAAACATATGTTTAGTAGCTCACGACGTGTTCAATTTTGCCGTTTACCGAGTTCATCTGGTTATTCTTCAATTCTAGATTACACTAAACATGTTTAGTTTGTATTGCCGCAGATGCCAGGCATTCGCGGCGCAAGGGAGGCAGCTCATGGAGCTCAAATTGTGTACCTACGCAACCGTCACCACCTTGGGCGACTTTGGCCCCTGGATCAGCAAGGTCGTACTCGACCTGCCCTGCACCGTGCGCGCCAACGACATCGACGCGAACACCTTCCATATATATGTAGAGCGTCACGAGCGCTCGGGCGAGGTTCTGATGCGCAAGGAGCGCGGCGCCGACCATGCCGCGCCCTCCGTGGGTTACATCGACATTCTCGCCGCATATCCGTGCGACGAGAACGGACGTAAGCTCGCCGTGGGCACCCATGTGGCGCTCGAGGTCGCCGAGCAGCGCCTGACCAAGACCATCGAAGGCGGCGTCATGGGCTCGCGCATGCTCGATGACCAGCTGCGCATCACGCAGCTCACAGCTCTTCCCGGCAACGACGGCGACGATCCCACCTGCGGCCTGGTCTTCGACACCTGCCGTGGCGATATCTGCCCCGCGCTCAAAGGCTGGAGCAACGCCACGCAAAAGACCGCCGTCGACGGCATCGCGCTCGAATACGGCTTCTTTGAGCCCAGCTTTAAGGCAGAGGACTCGGCCTGCTTCAATCCCTTCGCGCCCGAGGCGACGGTCGTACCCCAAAAGGCACCGCTCGTGGTGTATCTGCACGGCGCCGGCGAGGGCAAGGGCGCCACGCAGGGCGAAGGCGCCACGCGCGCCTATATCGGCAACCGCGTGACGGCCATTAGTCAGGCGCAGATCCAGCGCTACTTTGGCGGCTTTGCCTGGGTGCTCGTGCCGCAGTCGCCCACGTTTTGGATGGACAACGGCGTCGAGCAACTCGGTCGCTCCAACCAGAGCATCTACTCCCCCGTGCTCAAGGCGCTCATCGACGAGTTTGTCGCCGAGCATGCCGACCGCATCGATACCGACCGCATCGTGGTCGCCGGTCTTTCCAACGGCGGCTTTATGACCCTGCGCCTGTGCGCCGACTACCCCGATTTCTTCGCCGCGGGCCTTCCCTGCTGCGCCCCGTGGTACAACGCCACGGACGAGGACGTGGTCGCGCTTGCCAAGACGCCGCTGTGGTTTACGCACTCCAAGGGCGACGAGCTCGTGCACCCGCAACAGACCGTGCTGCCGCTGTTCGCGCGCCTGCGCGGTGCCGGCGCCAACGTGCATCTCACCTACTTTAGCCATGTCGAGGACCTGACCGGCGTGTATCGCGAGGCCGACGGCTCGGCCAAAAAGACGTTCAACCACGGCGTGTGGATCCACCAATTCAACGACCTGTGTTATCAAGACTTCGACGGGGGCAACGTACTCATCGACGGCGAGCCGGTGGGCTGCTGGGAGTGGTCGGCCAGGGTTTCGAGGTAACCATCCCATCTCTCCGCACAAGAACGGCAACATCAACTATCGGTTCAATGTCGAACCCAAGAT
>URVD01000190.1 GCA_900551195.1 uncultured Collinsella sp. | reverse complement strand
GTGGTAGCCGACCCGCCGTGCATTTTTTGGAGGATTCTGCTCCCATCCGTGCGCGGGAAGGCTTCCGAGCCGTTCTCGAGCGACGTTTGCGCCACAAATTCGGACGATTTGTCCAATTCCGAACTTTTTTTCGCGCTCGATACGTCCCCGGGCGGCTCCAGAGAGCCCAAATTGTCCTCACGCCCGCTGAATACTCCGTTTTTTGCACATCGGACGGCACCCCACCCCAACATGTCGTCGGAAAACAACGATTCTCGGCGTCCCAAAGAAGCCATATCCGCCACCTCGCGCACGCGACCGTCCTCAATCCGGTACGCACACGTCGCATACTCGAGCATTGGGCGCGGTTGATGCGTAGCCACAACAACCGTGCAGCCCAACTCACGGTTCACACGAAACAGCGCGTGCAGAAAATTCTTCTCGGCAACGGGATCGAGCTGAGACGTGGGCTCGTCGAGTAGCAGCACACGCGGACGCAGCGCCAGGACGGCGGCAAGCGACAGCAGCTGCTTGCGGCCGCCCGAAAGCGTATCGGTATCGCGATGAAGCCAGTCCTCCAGACCAAAGAAATAGCTGGTCTCAGCTACGCGACGGCGCATCTCATCACGTGCTAGCCCCAAGTTTTCCAGGCCAAACGCTATCTCGTGCCACACGGTCTCGCACACGATCTGGTTCTCGGGATCCTGAAACACGTAGCCCACGCGCTCCGCGGACGCCCGGACGTCCATATCGGCAACGTTCTCACCCAGCACGCGCGCATCACCAGTGCGCTCGCCCGCCGGAGCGATCTCGGGCTTGAGCAGCGAGAGTAGCGTCGATTTGCCCGACCCAGTACCACCAACCAGCAGTGCAAACGCACCTTGGGGAACACGCCAATCAAGTCCCTCGAGCACCGGTGCCTCGGCCCCGGGATAGGCAAAACTAAGGCCTCGCACCCCAATCGCCGGCGCGGCCGAGCCATATGCCACACCCGCCGCCGAGCTCCTATCAAACCGAGCCATCAGCCAAACCTCTTCTCATCAATCGCATGCAACGCGCAAGGCAGCACCATCCAGGCAGCGTACACGACATAGCCCGGCCACGGCGCCGGCACCGAGAGCTGCGGATAAAACGAATACTGCGTCGTCGCGGTCCACGCCACTGCCGCCGTGGCCACGCCAAACAACGCAAGCCCAGCCAGCGCGGCAACGTCGCTGCGCCCCAGTCGATACCGCGCATACGTCGTACGACGCGTCGCGGCACCCCACCCGCGCGAGCGCATCGCGTCCGCGCGCTCCAGCGAATCTTCCATGCCCCAGCCCATCAACACACTCGATGCCCGCAGGCGCGAGCGCACGGGGTCGGCCGGCGCGCGGCCCGGCACATCAATCGCATCCTGCACCGCCAACACCGTACGACCGCGGCGCAAAAACTGCGGGATAAGCCTCATGCACATCGAGATCATGAGCGCAATCACCGGCGCGGCATTGCCCAGCAGCGCGAGTACCTTGTCGTATTCGAGCATCGATGCCGCCGCCTCAAACCACAGTATGCTCGCCACAAACAGCCCGCCCATGCACAGGCCGTATACCATGCTCTCCAGATACACCGCGCGCATGCCAATACGGAACAGCTCCGTCGAGCCCGAGGCGCTAAACAGCGGATTGAGCACCGCGACGATCAAAATCACCGGCAGCTGCCAGCGGAGCGCGCCCAGCGTGCGGGCAGCCCCACGCGTCGCAAATCCATACGCCAGCCCGCCCGCAAGTGACAGCGCAATCAGTACCGGCTGCATCGAGAACATAGTGAGCCCCAGCGTCAGCGCTATATAGAGTGCCGGCACAGCCGGATGCGACATCGAGAATGCCGCGACGGGCTCGCCGCCAAACTCCTCTCGTATGTTGTCCACGGGCACCCCCGTTCCCTCGCTCAAACAACAGCTCCGCAGCACCGCCAACGCCGCACGCACGCAGTGCAAACGCCACGCCGGCGGTGCAAGCCTCAACCGCCGCAAACCAATCGTTACGCGCTCGTCATATGCCTGCGGTATCATATTGCGCCGTGTATCGTTTCCAAACACACGTCTCTATAACGTAACAGGAGATCACATGGACGCAACCGCAATTATCCTCGCTGCCGGCGAGGGCACCCGCATGAAGTCGAACCACTGCAAGGTTTCGCACAAGATCCTGGGTAAGCCCATGGTCCAGTGGATCGTCGACGCTACCATCAAGGCCGGCTGCAGCCGCGTCGTGGTTGTCATCGGCAGCCACGCCGACGAGATGCGCGCCCTCATCGACGGCGCCTACGCCAACAGCGCCACCAAGGTCGAGTGCGTCGAGCAGACCGAGCGTCTGGGCACCGGTCACGCCGTGAAGGTCGCGCTCGAGGCCTGTGGCATCACGCAAGGCCCCGTCGTGGTGCTCAACGGCGACCTGCCGCTCATCACCGCCGACACCGTCGCCAAGTTCGCGCAAACCGTCGCCACCGGCGAGCTCGCCTGCACCGTCATGACCATGACCCCGCCCGATCCCTTTGGCTACGGTCGCATCAAGCTGGGTGCCGATGGTCAGATCGAGCGCATCATCGAGCAGAAGGACTGCACGCCCGAGCAGGCCGCCACGCTGCTCGAGTGCAACGCCGGCTGCTACGCCTTCGACGGCGCGCAGCTCGCCGCCCACATCGACGAGATCGGCAACGACAACGCGCAGTCCGAGTACTACCTGCCCGACATGCTCGAAATCCTCAAAGGCCATGGCCAGGCGGTCTCCATCTTCCACTGCGACGACTACCGTGATGGCCTGGGCGTCAACAGCCGCATCCAGCTCGCGCAGCTCACTGCCATCGCTCGCGACCGCATCAACGAGCACTGGATGGCCGAGGGCGTCACGTTCATCGACCCCACGCAGGCTTGGATCGGCCCCGACGCCACCATCGGCCGCGACACCATCGTGTGGCCGCAGACGCACCTGATCGGCCACGTCACCGTGGGCGAGGAGTGTCAGCTCGGCCCCAACAGCCGTCTCACCGACACCACCGTCGGCAGCGGCTGCACCATCGATGAGACCATCGCCATCGAGGCCGTCATCGAGAACGGCGTCGACTGCGGCCCGCGCGCCCACCTGCGCCCGGGCACCCACATGCTCGACGGCTCCAAGGCCGGCACGCACGTGGAGATCAAGAAGTCCACGATCGGCGAGGGCTCCAAGGTGCCGCACCTGTCCTACATCGGCGACACCACCATGGGCTCCGGCGTCAACGTGGGCGCGGGCTCCATCACCTGCAACTACGACGGCGTGCACAAGCACAAGACCGTCATCGGCAAGGATGCCTTCATCGGCTCCGACACCATGATGGTCGCGCCTGCCCAGATCGGCGACGGCGCGCTCGTGGCCGCCGGCT
>URVD01000189.1 GCA_900551195.1 uncultured Collinsella sp. | reverse complement strand
AGGCCAACCTGGCGAAGCGTCTGTTCGGCATCGAGCGAATCGGGGCAGATCTGAGCTGCGAGCTCGACGTTTTCGAGCGCCGTCAGGTTGGGGACCAGATTGTAGAACTGGAAGACAAAGCCGACGTCGGCGCGGCGGTATTCCACGAGCTGCGCCTCGTTGGCGGAGCTCACGTCGCGCCCGTCCACCGTCACGGTGCCGGAGGTCGCCGTATCCATGCCGCCCAGAATGTTGAGCGCCGTGGTCTTGCCGGCACCCGAAGCACCCAGAATGATGGCGAGCTCGCCGCGCTCGACCGTAAAGCTCGCGCCGTCGAGTGCGTGAATGCGGGCGTCGCCCTCGCCGTATGCCTTGATGACGTCTTTGAATTCGATATAGGCCATCGATTAATTCCCATCTGGTCGGATAACTCTTTAGTATTACCCATTTCGCACCGACCAAAAAGGGACAGGTTTATTTTGGCAGGTTTTATAAGGGGAAACGTACCTCTTTGGGGGCAGCGCGGGACGCGCAGGGGCGGCCGTGCAGATCGGCACAGCCGTCTCACGTGGAATCGACCGACGCCCGCCTTTCCGTGACACCGGCAACTCGTTTTTGCTTGTTGGCATGGCCGCCATTATGACTTGGGACTGAGCACTCAAATTCTCACTCCTCATTGCCACGCTTGCCGCAAGCTATCAGGGTGACGAGATGACGACGCTCGCTGTAGCAGCGCAGCCACACTCTATAAGCGAGGCGTTTGCCAGCAAAAAAGCGCGCGACAGGGTAAGCCCGCCGCGCGCTATCCTATGCGGACTAGTTATTGTTGTTGGTCATCGAGGCCACTGCTGCCGCAAGATTGGAAATGGGCATCGTCTGCAACCAGATGCGACCGGGACCGGTGAGCACGGTGTTGAACACGCCCTCGCCACCAAACATGATGTTTTTGACGCCCTTGACCATTTGAGCGTCGATGCTCACGGTCTCCTCAAAGCCGGCCACGTTGCCGGTATCCACAATCATCTGCTGGCCAGCAGCGAGCTCGTACTCAACCAGGTCGCCGTCGATCTCGGCAAAAGCAACACCCGAGCCCGTGAGCTTCTGCATGATAAAGCCCTCGCCGCCAAAGACGCCGGCCTTTGCCTTCTTGTTAAAGTGAATGCTCAACTCGACGCCACTTTCCGCGGCAAGGAACGAACGCTTCTGCAAAATCCAGCTCTTGCCCGGACCGATCTCGATTGGCACGATGCGGCCGGGGAAGCAGGAGCCAAACGCGATCATGCCATCGCCACGCGCGGTCCAAATGTTTTGGAACAATGCCTCACCCGAAAAAGCCTTGGAGAACATCTTGCCGATGCCACCGCCCGAGGTAGACATTTCCATGTTGGGGGTCATCCAAGCCATGGCGCCGCTTTCGGTGATCATGGATTCGCCATCGCTAAGGTTGCACGTAACAACCGGGAAAGCCCCTCCGCCGATCTCGTACTGCATGACCGTCTCCTTTCCACTCAGGAGCCGAATAACGATGCCTATATTTTAGCAGGTAGAGATGCATATGTTCACACCGCCCATGCCCTCTCCTGCGGACGTTTCCCCAGATAAAACCTGCCAAAATAAACCTGTTCCTTTTTGGCAGGTTTTAAAGGCAAACGGTGAAGGTGATCTGGTTGCCGTGACCGGATACGGTGGCGGCGCCTCCATGGGCCTCGGCGATGGCACGCACCACGGACAGGCCCACGCCCGAGCCACCCGTCTTGGAGCTGCGCGACGCATCCGCACGATAGAAGCGATCGAACAATCGGTCCAGGTCGCCCTCGGGCAGCTCGTCCACGGCGTTCGATACGACAAGCTCGGCGGCGCCCTTGCCTTTGCCGTGCGAAACGGCGCACAGGCTCAGCTCAATCACGCTGCCCTCGCTCGCATAGCGCGTGGCGTTGTCCAGTAGCAACTCAACCACCTGCGCCACCGCCGCGGCATCGGCATGGGTCCGCACGCCGGTCGCAATCGACGTCGACAGGCGTTTACCGCCTGAGACCGCCACCGACTTAAACGGCGCCGCCGTCTTGTTCACCGCCTCCGAAAGATCGATCGACGCCATGGTAAAGCCCGCCGAGCCCTCGTCCATGCGTGCCAAAAACACCAAGCGCTCCGTGAGCGCCGATAATAGCGCACCCGCACTCGCCTTAGTGCTGCCTTAGCAGGTCGATGAGCATATTTAAAAAAGCAAGGTTATAGCTTAGTCGGACTTAAGGAACGGGCGGCTTCACATCTCGCCCTGCAAACAACGCCCGTACAGCGAGCGCGCTTGCCGCATGGGCGTTGCGGCCGCCTGCAGCTTATAGATAGGCACCCTCGAGGCGCAGCAGCCACTCCTTGCGATCCAGTCCACCGGCGTATCCGTTGAGCGATCCGTCGGCCGCGACCACGCGATGGCACGGCACGATAATCGAAATAGGGTTGCGAGCGACCGCAGCCCCCACCGCGCGAGGAGATACAACGGGCGCTTCATTTCCCGGCACACGATGTCGAGCCGCAACACGCTGGGCGATCTCGCCATACGTAGCGACCTCGCCACGCGGGATCGAAAGCAGCTCAAACCAAACCTCACGCTGAAACGCCGTGCCGATCATATGCAACGGCGGCGTAAACCGAGGTTCCTGCCCTGCAAAATAAGCATTCAGCCAAGCCCAGGAACGCTCAAGCACCGAAGAGGCCGCACCATTTGCCGGACTCACCGACGACATGCCACCAGTACCGGAAACCGCATCGACGCCTTCAACATGTTCGGAGTCTTCACGGAGAAGCGTGGAGCCAAAGTGCTCCTGCCCCTCAAACCAAAGCCCCGTCAGACCGCGGCCATCAGCGGCAAGCAGGATTTCGCCCAAAGGCGAAGCAAACGTCGTCGTGACCACCAGCGGCTCCTTTCAAAACTCCGCAACATAATACCGCGAATTGTGCAGACAACCCCCGCAGATACGTCCGGGCGGGCTCGCAATTACTTCAGCGAGGCTGTTTTTCCCAATCAAGCGAAGAAGACGCGGGGCTTCGACGCCAGGGCGGTACCCCCGCCAGCTGAGCTCTAATACTTTTCCCGAGAAGTGAACGAGTAAAAACGAAGTCCCGGAGCATCCACACCTTTAGCCCGCAAAACCGCAGGATTCGCGCTGCAAAACCGCAGGAAATAGCGGTCAAAATATGCCAATGCTTCGGGGGTCCAAATAAGGTCGTTCACTTCTCGGGAAAGTATTAGACCTCAATTCGCACCAAGCCCAAAGTCACCCCAAGCAGCAGGCGCGAAGCGCCGCCGCTGCCGCCACGGCCCCGCAGTAGACCCAGGCGGCAGGCGCGAAGCGCCGAGGCCGCCGCCGGGACTAGGCCCCGCAACAACCACGTGCTCCCATATCAGCCC
>URVD01000188.1 GCA_900551195.1 uncultured Collinsella sp. | reverse complement strand
TTGCGATGTACTTTGTGCTCAACTTTGGTATTTCGCTGCTGGTTCGCGCATATCAGAGGCGAATGGTGGCAGCGTAGAATGTGGCAAAGGGACAGCCCCTTTGTCACAGGGGCCTGTGTGCTTGGAATACGAACATATATTCGTATATATAACTAGGCTCTGGTAGAATCGGTATCGTTGACGGCAGTTCCATGTGCCGGGCAGCGCCCTCCATCTGATGGGAGGTGATGCCCATGACCGATCTGATTGATTTTGTGAGGCTCCTGACCGCCTTGGTCTCGCTCCTCACGACGCTCATCGGACTTTCCGAGGCACTTAAGCAACGTTCGAAGCAACGTAAAAGGGGTCGCCGCCGCTAAGGCGTTGACCCCTTAAACCAAGCAACGGCGCTGCCCAGCTAACCACAACTTGGGCTGCCGTCGACACTATTCTACCCACGAATGCCATTTTGAACAATCGGTAATACCGCTCCAAAAGCCAGGCACAACCGGCACAACCTAGGCGGTCACTGGATGCGACAAAGGGATAATCCCTCTGCCACATTCCAAATATTGCCTTTACGTGTTGATGCACACGGTGTGCAATAATACTCGCACTGTGCAATAGCGCACAGGCTGAGTAACAAGGAGGACGCTTGTCCCAGCTCGAGAAATGTGATCGCCGGTCCCTTCGCTCGCAGCGTGCCCTTCGCCAGGCACTTGCCAGCGAGCTTGCCGAAAGCGGCGACCTTTCGCGCATTAATGTCGCGTCGCTCACCGAGCGCGCTGGCCTTACGCGTCGCACGTTCTATTCGCACTACCGCGATATTCCCGACTTTATCAATCAAATCGAGGATGGCTTGCTGGCCGAGATCCGTGAGCGCATTGAGCTCATCACCGCAGCTCAGCTGCCTGATCTCTATCACAACATCGATGAGCTCGAGCCGGCGCCCGGTTCGGTTGAGCTGCTGCGTTATCTTGCGGCCAACCGCGACTTAATCGGTGCGCTGCTGGGTCCGGGCGGCGACCAGGCCTTCATTAAAAGGATTATCGACACCGCGCGTGAGGCTGTGGTGCCGCGTGCGCAGACGGGTATTTTGGGCCTGGCGCTGGGTACGTTCTTTGACTACTACGTCACCTACGTCGTGAGTGCCGAGGTCGGCATGATTCAGCGCTGGTTTGAGCGTGGGCTCACCGAATCGCCCGAGGCCATGGCGCGCATTATGACGGTGCTCGCTTTTGTGCGTCCCGGCGACCTGTATGGCCAACCCATTGATATCAACGTGCCGGAATACGGCATGAAGCTATTGAACTTGCAGCTCGAGGACGCGGCCGACACCGCCGCAACCGTCGAGTCCAACAACTAAGAGGAGAGACAGATGAGCAAACTCGTCGAGGGCATCAAGGATCGTATGGTTGCTGCCGCACGCGAGGCCGCGCCCGCCGTGGTGAACGCCGCGCAGAAGGCCGCGACCGCGGCAGCCGAGAAAGTTGTCGAGGCTGTTGCCGATGCCAAGAACGCGGCAGGGGAGACGTCCATCGCTAGCGAGCCCGCCACCGCCGCTGAGCCCGTAGCCGCCGCCCACGCCCCCGAAGGCGCGATCTTCAACCCCGAGGCCGCCCGCGGCAACCTGCACCTGGGCATCGACGTAGGCTCCACCACCGTTAAGCTCGCCGTGCTCAACGACGACAACCAGATCGTCTACGCCAAGTACCAGCGTCACCACACCGACGTCCGTGCCTGCGCCCGCGACCTGTTCGAGGGCGCTGCGACCGTGCTGCCGACGGCCCAGATGACCTGCGCCATTACCGGCTCGGGCGGCCTGCTGCTGTCCCAGTGGCTCGACCTGGAGTTTGTCCAGGAGGTCATCGCCAGCAAGCGTGCCGTCGAGACCCTCATCCCGGCCACCGATGTCGCCATCGAGCTGGGCGGCGAGGACGCCAAGATCATCTACTTCGACAACGGCATTGAGCAGCGCATGAACGGCACCTGCGCCGGCGGTACGGGCGCGTTCATCGACCAGATGGCAACCCTGCTGCACACCGACGCGAGCGGCCTCAACGAGCTCGCGGCCAACGCGACCACCATCTATCCCATCGCCAGTCGCTGCGGCGTATTTGCCAAGACCGACGTGCAACCGCTGCTCAACGAGGGTGCCCGTCCCGAGGATGTGGCCGCCTCCATCTTCCAGGCCGTCGTGACCCAGACCATCTCGGGTCTGGCGTGCGGTCGCCCCATCCGCGGCAACGTCGCCTTCCTTGGCGGCCCGCTGCAGTACCTCTCCGAGCTGCGCCACCGCTTCTACCTCACGCTCAACCTGGACGAGGAGCACCGCATTGTGCCCCAAAACGCCCACCTGTTTGTGGCAAGCGGCGCCGCCATGGCGCACGAGTCCAACAAGCTCAGCACGTTCCCGCAGCTCATTGAGGCCATCGATGCCCTGGGTGACACACAGGGTGCCGAGGTCGAGCGCCTGGACCCGCTCTTTGCCACCGACGAGGACTTTGCCGAGTTCAAGGGTCGCCACGACCAAGAAGTCGTCCCCAAGGGCAAGCTCGACGGCTACACCGGCCGTGTGTTCATCGGCATCGACGCCGGTTCCACCACCATGAAGGCCGCGCTCGTGGGCGAGGACGGCCAGCTGCTGCACACCTGGTACGGCAACAACAACGGCGACATCCTGGGCACGGCCAAGGTCATCATGGCCGATTTCTACAACCACATCCCTGCGGGCTGCACCATCGGCCACGTGACCACCACGGGCTACGGCGAGGCGCTGCTCATCGAGGCCCTCAAGGCCGATTCCGGCGAGATCGAGACCGTCGCGCACCTGCGCGGCGCCAAGGCTTTCCTGCCCGGCGTCGAGTTCATCCTGGACATCGGCGGCCAGGACATGAAGTGTCTGCGCGTCAAGGACGGCGTCATCGAGCACATCATGCTCAACGAGGCCTGCTCGTCGGGCTGCGGCAGCTTTATCGAGAGTTTCGCCGTGTCTATGAACATGGACGTGCGCGCGTTTGCCGATGCCGCCATTCATGCCAAGGCCCCCGTCGACCTGGGCAGCCGCTGCACGGTCTTTATGAACTCGCGCGTTAAGCAGGCGCAAAAGGAAGGCGCCACGGTGGGCGACATCGCGGCCGGCCTGTCTTATTCCGTCATCAAGAATGCCCTGTTCAAGGTCATTAAGCTGCGCGACCCCAAGGAGATCGGCAGTCAGGTGATCGTCCAAGGCGGCACCTTTATGTCCGACGCCACGCTGCGTGCGTTTGAGCAGCTCACCGGTGTTCACGCCGTGCGCCCCGACATCGCCGGCTGTATGGGCGCCTACGGTGCGGCCCTGCTCGCCCGCGATCGCGCCGGCGCCGACGGCATCTCGACCATCCTTTCGGCCGAGGACATCGCGCACCTCACCGTGACGCAAAAGCACGTCCGCTGCGGCCGTTGCTCCAACAACTGCCAGCTTACCGTCAACGATTTTG
>URVD01000187.1 GCA_900551195.1 uncultured Collinsella sp. | reverse complement strand
GTTTGAATGCGACGCGGCCTTTGACGAGGACATTCCCACCGACGAGACGCTCGAGCTCGGCGATATTATCTTGGCCCCGCAGGTTATTGCCCGTCAGGCCCCCGGTTTTGGCAATAGCCCCGCTGACGAGTGCCGTCTGATGCTCGTACACGGAATGCTGCACCTGCTGGGCTATGACCACATCGAGGACGACGAGGCCGAGGTCATGGAGGCCCGCGAGGACGCCATCCTGCGCGATCTGGCGCTCGAGCGCGGCGAGGACCCTAAGCTAGTCCACGTCGGCCCCATCACCAACCACGCCCACGACTAGGAGCCGTCTATGATTCCCGGATCGAACAAGGACCATCCGTCCTTTTTAAAGTCGTTTTCTTACGCCATGGAGGGCTTCGTCACCGCCGTCAAGACCGAGCGCAACATTAAGGTCATGCTCGTTGCGGGCGTGTGCACCGTCATTGCCGGCTGCGTCGTGGGGCTCGACATTGCCGAGTGGGCCACGATTATCATCTGTTGCGGCCTGGTGATTCACGGCGAGCTGTGCAACACCGCTATGGAGGCCATCGTCGACCTGGCGACCCAGGAGCTCCATCCGCTGGCCAAGCGTGCGAAGGACATCGCCGCCGCTTCCGTATACATACTTTCCATCACCGCCGCGATTGTGGGCGTGCTGGTATTTGCCCACGCGCTCGGCTTTATTTAGAAGGGGATTCCCATGTCCGACAATATGCAGCCTACCGATGAGGTTTTGGATGACGAGGTCCTAGATGAGGCTGAAGGTGCCGATACGTTTGACGAGGTCGAGGAGTTCGACCCGTTTGAGGGTATGAGCGACGAGGAACTCGATGCCCTGTGCGACGAGGATGAGAGCCTCGCGGGTTTTGGCGACGTGGAACCCGGTTTCCGCAGCGGCTTCGTGGCCCTGGTCGGTCGTCCCAACGCCGGCAAGTCCACGCTGCTTAATGCCTGCTATGGCAAAAAGGTCGCCATCACCTCGCCGGTGGCACAGACGACCCGCCGCCGCATGCGCGCCGTCGTCAACCGTCCCGGCTACCAGCTGGTCTTTGTCGATACCCCGGGTATTCATAAGCCCAAGGACGGCCTGGGGTCCGAGCTCAACAAGAGCGCACTGTTCGAGTTGAACGATGTCGACGTCGTCGCGTTTTTGATTGATGCCACCAAGCCGATCGGCAGGGGAGACGCCTGGGTTGCCGAGCGCGTCAGATGCGCTCGTTGCAAGAAGGTCCTGGTGCTCACCAAGGCCGATGAGGCCGACCCCGCACAGGTCATGGAGCAGCTTAAGGCTGCCCACGAGCTTATGGAATATGACGACGAGATTGTGACGTCGTCGGTCAAGAACTTCAACGTCGATGCCTTTATCGAGACCGTTGCGCACTTTTTGCCCGAGGGTCCGCGTTGGTTCCCCGAGGACATGGGTACCGACGCTTCCGATGAGACGCTCGTTGCCGAGTTTGTGCGCGAGAAGGTCTTGCGCCGCACCCGTGATGAGATCCCGCACTCCGTTGGCGTGATCTGCGATGCGCTCGAGCAGACCAAGAAGGTGCTGCGCGTGCACGCCACCATTTACGTCGAGCGCGAGGGCCAAAAGGGCATCATCATCGGCAAGGGCGGCGAGATGATCAAGCATATCGGTATCGACGCCCGTCGCGATCTTGAGCGCATTTTTGGCACGCAGGTCTTTTTGGAGCTGGACGTGAAGGTCAAGGCCGGCTGGCGTGACGACGAGGCCCAGATTCGCCGCTTTGGCTACAACGCCGAGGACTAAGGACGCGCAGCGCGCATGGCAGGCTCCCGGACATATCGCACGAAGGTGCTCGTGCTCGACAAGACCAAGCTCAAAGAGACCGATCTGATTCTGACGATGCTTGACGAGCGGGGGCGGCAGGTTCGTGCCGTGGCAAAGGGCGCCCGCAAACCCGGCGGACGCCTGGCTGCGCGCTGCGAGCTGTTCTGTACGGTAGATATGCTGCTCGCACATGGACGGTCACTCGACGTGGTTTCCCAGGCCGAGCTTATGGAGGCGCCGCTCGGCGTTGCGCCCGATTACGAGACGACCTGCGCCGCAAGCGCGATCGCCGAGGTCGCGCGCGTGTGCTCGTTCGAGGACGCCGAGGACCCGTTTACCTTTGCTATAACGCAGCGAGCGCTTGCCCTGGTGGGCAGCGGGCTCGACACGGCGCATATGGATCTACTTGTGGCGGCATATGTCTTTAAGCTGCTGTCGCACGTTGGCTATCGACCCGATTTTTCGGCCTGCGTGCTGTGCGGAGACCCCATGCTGTCGTATTTTTCGCCCCAGGCGGGCGGCCTCATGTGCGGGTCGTGCGCGTCGAGCGTTCCAGGTGCCGAACTGGTGTCGACCGGTGAGGCCGCATGGCTGCGCGCCCTCATGTCCATGACCTTCGATGCGCTTTTGGCCGAGCGAATCGACCCGCATACCGCAGCCTTTTTGCTGGGGCTTTCGCATGTTTGGGCTGCGACGCACACCGATCAGCGCCTCCGTGCGATGGAATTCATGTTGGGTCGGTGATGATGCGCAGGCGCGGGCTGCTTGTGGTAACATACCGACCTGTTGGTACCTCGACCTTGGTTGCTCGCTCCACCGGCGGCTTCCCAGTCCGAGGCGAATCGAGTCGCCCGATGGCGACGCAAAAAGAAAGGTGAAACAATGACTGTTTCCAAAGAGCGCAAGGCGGAGCTGACTGCCCAGTTCGGTAACACCCCGGTCGACACCGGCAACCCCAAGGTTCAGGTCGCCATCCTGTCCGAGCGCATCAAGGAGCTGACCGAGCACATGAAGTCCCACCAGAAGGACTTCCACACCCGTCGTGGCCTGCTCATGCTCGTCGGCCGTCGTCGTCGTCTTCTCTCCTACATCAAGAAGAACGACATCGTCGAGTACCGTGAGCTCATCAAGGCTCTGGGCATCCGCGACAACATCCAGTAGGATTTGTACATGCTAAGAGCGTCCTGCGCAGCGGGGCGCTCTTTTTGTGTAAGGGCGCGAACAATCACGCTCTGAAGCGTGGCGGGGGCAGGGGGTCCGCGTCACATGAGAAGCCCGCAGGCAAGGGGCCTGTGGGGTAAAGGAGAACAATGACACTCGTATCCAAGACCTTTGAGCTGTACGGCAAGACCTACACCTTTGAGTCGGGCGAGCTTGCCAAGCAGGCCACCGGCGCCTGCCTGGTCAAGCAGGGCGACACCACGATGCTCGATACCGTGGTCGTCTCCAAGGAGCGCAAGAACTATGACTTCTTCCCGCTGACCGTCGACTTCAACGAGAAGATGTACGCTGCCGGCCGCATCCCGGGTGGCTACCTCAAGCGTGAGGGCCGTCCCAGCGAGAAGGCCACGCTCACCGCGCGCATGATCGACCGTCCGATTCGCCCGAGCTTCCCGGACGGCTTCCGCAACGAGGTGCACATCGTCGCCACCTCGCTCGTCG
>URVD01000186.1 GCA_900551195.1 uncultured Collinsella sp. | reverse complement strand
TTGATATATTTGTATCAGATAAAATAAATCCCAGGTCAGTCCTCATTGCATCTGACCGGCTCGGGCGCGCGATTCGCGGCGATGCGAGCGCGGGCACCGGCCTCGTCGATGAGGTCGATGGCCTTATCGGGCAGGAAGCGATCCTGGATGTAGCGGTTGGAAAGGTTCGCTGCGGCCTCGATAGCACCCTGCGTATAGCGCACATGGTGGTGCTCCTCGTAGCGCGGCTTGAGCGCGGTCAGGATCTTGACCGTGTCCTCGACGCTCGGCTCCTCGACATCAATGGTCTGGAAGCGACGCTCGAAGGCCGGGTCCTTGGTGAGGTACTTGCGGAACTCCTCGGCCGTGGTGGCACCGATGATCTGGAAAGCACCGCGCGCGAGCACGGGCTTGAGCATAGAGCTCGCATCGATAGAACCCTCGGCAGAACCGGCACCGATGATGGTGTGCATCTCGTCGATAAACAAGATGACGTCGTCGGCTTCGGTCGCCTCCTGGATCACGTTCTTGAGGCGCTCCTCAAACTCACCGCGATACTTGGCGCCCGCCACGAGGCCCGGCAAGTCGAGCGTCCAGATGTTCTGGTTCATAAGGTTCTCGGGCACGTTGCCGGCGGCGATCTGCTGAGCCAGGCCCTCGACGATAGCCGTCTTGCCCACGCCGGGATCGCCCAGGATAAGCGGATTGTTCTTGGTGCGGCGCGAAAGGATCTCCATCATGCGCTGGACTTCCTTTTCGCGGCCAATCACGGGATCGAGCTCGCCGTCGCGCGCCTTCTGCGTGAGGTTGGTGGCGAACTGCTTGAGCGTGTCGGTGCCGCCCCCCTTTTGCTGAGAGGCATCCGAGCCGCTAAAGAACGGCAGGCCCGCACCGGGACGCCCGGCACCGGCACCGGCGAGCGGACGCTTCTTGTCCTGGTCCTTGGCGGTGAGTTTCTCGATAGCCTTTTTGATGGAGGCGGACGACACACCCAGGCGCATGAGGATGTCCATGGCCATGCCGTTGCCCTCTTCGACGATGCCGATCAGCAAGTGCTCGGTCGACACGTAGGTCTGGTTGTTCTCGCGTGCCACGCGGAAGGAGCGCTCCATCACGCTGATGACGAGCGGCGTAAAGGCGAGCTTGGCAGCCTCGGTCTCCTCGCTGGGCTCGGGAACCGTGGTCTGGACCTCTTTGAGGGTATCCATGATGTCGTCGTAGGAGATATCGAGCGAGCGCAGCGCCTCAGCGGCAATGCCCTCGTCCTCCTTGGCGAGCGCGAGCAACAGATGCTCGGTACCCACCTTATTTGAATGAAGATCGAGCGCCTCCTGCTTGGCCATGGACATGACCTTGCGCGCGCGATCGGTAAAACGGTCTAACATGCTAGTTCCTCTTAGACGAGCTAGTTTTTTTCAAACGCAAAGCGCCACTCGTGGCGGCGCTTTGGTCTCTTTACCCATATGGAGTATATGTTAACCGCTGGGGCCTTTTCCGCATGCAGCCATACGACAACGTCTACAAAAAAGGAATTGCCAGGTGCGTCTGCATCGGCCCAACGAGCGTGGATTTTCGGACACCCATTCCACGAGCGTGGATAATCTCCCGTTTTGAGCCCGTAAACAGGCCAAAAACGGGAGATTATCCACGTTCATGTTTTGCGGATCAGTTTCATTTGCACCAATTAGCTGGTGTGGCGCCAGCGAGGGTCGGTGAGCGTGCGCGCCACACCCAGGCCAACGGGCAAAAACGCCACGATGAGCACTGCACGCACAAACCAGCCGAGCATATTGACCGTGTCGAAGGTGCACATGTAATACATCGAGCGATACAGATACAAGCCCGGCACCATAATGACAATCGATGGCACCGTGAGGGCGATACGTGGGTAGGTGAGCTTGATTTCGGCTAAGCTCGCGAGCAGCCCCGATACCAGCGCGCCAATAAACGCTGCCGCCTCGGGAGGCATACCTACGCTCAGGCCCAGGAAGGGAAACAGCGCCGGCGCATCGACGAGCGTAAGGCGCAAGGTATTGGACACGGCGCCGATCAGCCCAGCTGCCGCGGCCATCTTTACCGGGCTGTTGAACATCACCGAGAAGCCGAATACGCCAACGAAGCTCATCACCACGCGCAGGAGCGTAAGGGCAAGCGGCGAAAGGCCGAGCGGGGCAAAATCATCCGGTGCCAGCCCCACACACTCTGCAACCATCCAGCCCACAAGGGTCGCCATCACAATAATCGACACGGCATACGAAAGACGCTCAATGCCGCTTCGCATATCGAGCTTAGCGATGTCGAGGCCTGCCGTAATGAGGGGAAAGCCGGGAATCACAAAGAGCATGGCGCCGATATAGCCTTCTTGGTGCGACATTGCCCCCGGTACGACCTGGCCAAGGCCGAGCAATGCCAGCAGATACGAAACGCAAGCGAGCGCAACGCCAATCGTCAGCGCGCTAAACTGGCCAAGACCCTGCTTGAGAATATGAGAGCGAGCAAAGTTGCCAACACCAGCGCCTACGAATGCGCAGGCCATCTCGATAGGGCCGCCGCCGAGCAAAAAGACGAAGGCGCCGCAAGCACAAGCTGCCGCAAGGCCCTGTTGCCAGGGAGAGTAATCGGGTTTTGAACTCTCAACGGTCTTGAGCATCTCGTGGTATTCGTGCACGGTAAACCGGCGCCCATACGTCTCGATTTCCTTTAGGAAGCTCTCCATCATCCAAATGCGATGGGTATTGACTCCTGTTGTGGGCAGGCTGACAACCTCGTTAAAGCAGTGGCCATCTTTGATGCAGGTGCACTCAAACGACAGAAGACTTAAGTCAACGTGGACGGTGACACCGAGTACGGCGGCAACGCGATTCATGGTATCGCGTACACGCCAAGCACCCGTTCCGCTCGCGAGCATAAGCATACCGGTGCGGCAGATGATGGATGACTTATCGGTGAGCGGCGCATCGACGGCAAGCTCATCGCCTGCCGTCACGATCTGGTGCCAGTCTGTTTTCATATGGAGTGCGCCGGCACGAACACCGTGGTGCATGGGGGCTCTCGAAAGCAGCGAGTCAAGGCGCGAAGACTGTGGGGGCTCCGTTGATTCGTCCTCAACCTCATCAGTCTCTTCATCGACCAGATCAAATGAGTCAAGCGATGCCGGCTCGCGACGATCGATTAGTTCCTCATCCTCATCGTCAAAGTAATTGAACTGATCGAGCATGTCCTCTTCGATTGCACGCTCGCTCGCGTCGTCCATATAGACGCTCCCTTCCTACCGACTAACCCCCATCCTAGGCAGCAACGGCTAAAGGAAACATAAAAGAGACGGCTGCCATGCGAGCCATGTGCTCAATAGCCGTTGGGTAGTCGTTTAAGAACGTCCCCAATGACTATTGACGGCCAAGGCAACGCCGATGTATTGGCAACGTCAGCGAGCGGGCCGCATTTGAGACAAGGTGACGTGAAACGAAAGGGCGCTGACCTTCTGGTCGCGCCCTTGAAGTTGA
>URVD01000185.1 GCA_900551195.1 uncultured Collinsella sp. | reverse complement strand
CCAAACGATCATCCCCGACGGCAACACCCTCATATACGCCGGCGACGAAGCCGTCATCGCCACGCTGGCGTCGTAGTGACCAGGGGTTAGCTAATTTGCGACGAAGAAATCAAGCGCCTAGAGAACCTCATGCCTTCGCTCGCAGATTTGGATTTGCCCGAGGAGTAAAGCACCCCTCCCCCATGTAACCATCCTGTAAATCATAGCGGCGCACTCGAGTTTTACCGTGATGCGGTCGCGCCTGGCGCTCCACTGTGCTAAAGTATCCCGAACGTTCAAACGACTACGAGGGGAACTAGAAGATGGCACGTGTGCACAACTTCTCAGCTGGCCCGGCCGCACTGCCCACAAGCGTGCTCGCCGAGATCGCCGACGAGATGATGGACTACCGCGGTTGCGGCATGTCCGTGCTCGAGATGAGCCATCGATCTAGCATGTACCAGCAGATCATCGACGACTCCGAGGCAACCCTGCGTCGCCTGCTGAGCATCCCCGACAACTACCGTGTCCTGTTTTTGCAGGGCGGCGCCACGCTGCAGTTTGCGGGCATCCCCATGAACCTCATGCGCCGCGGCCGCGCCAGCTACATCGTGACCGGCAACTTTGCCAACAAGGCATACAAAGAAGCCGCCAAGTACGGCGAGGCCGTGCTGCTCGCGAGCTCCGAGGACACCAATTTCGACCGCATTCCCACCATGGCCGACGTCAACGCGCGCATTGCCGCCGAGGCCACGGGCGATGGGCTCGACTACGTCTACATCTGCCAGAACAACACCATCTTTGGCACCATGTACCACGAGCTGCCCGCTTGCGGCGACGTGCCGCTGGTCGCCGATGTCTCGAGCTGCTTTCTGTCGCAGCCGCTCGACGTTGAGCGCTACGGGCTCATCTACGCCGGCGCGCAGAAAAACGCCGGCGCCGCGGGCGTGACCGTGGTCATCGTGCGCGACGACCTTATCGCCGAAGGCCCGGCCTATGCGCAGACGCCGCAGTACATGGACCTTAAGACCCAAGCCGCCAAGGACTCCATGCTCAACACGCCCAACACCTTTGGCATCTACGTGTGCGGCAAGGTGTTCCGTTGGGTTGAGCAGACCGGCGGACTTGCCGCCATGGCCGAGCGCAACTGGGCCAAAGCCAACCTGCTCTATGACTTGCTCGAGCAAAGCGAACTGTTCCATGGCACCACGCAGGCCGACAGCCGCTCCATCGCCAACGTCACGTTCCGCACCGGCGATGCCGACCTCGACGCCGCCTTTGTCGCAGGCGCGGCCGAGCACCAGATTCAAAACGTCAAGGGTCATCGCCTCGTCGGCGGCATGCGCGCCAGCGTGTACAACGCCGTCACCATGGAGGACGTGCAGGCACTGGCCACATACATGAAGGACTTCGAAGCACAGCATAGTTTGAGTCCGCGATCTAACTAGCCCGCAACGCGCGGGCCGACCAGCCACTTCAAACCATCTGTTTACAACAAACCTGCTAAGGAGTTTTCCATGCGTAAGATTAAGACCATCGACGACATCACCAAAGACGGCGAAGTCGAGTTTGGCGAGGGCTACGAGTTTGTGGGCACCGCCGAGGAGGCCGACGCCATACTGATGCGCTCGACCGACCTGCACGGCTACGAGCTGCCCGAGGGCATCCGCGCCATCGCCCGCTGCGGCGCCGGCGTCAACAACATCCCCGTCGAGGAGTACGCCA
Source organism: uncultured Collinsella sp. (assembly GCA_900551195.1). Taxonomy (GTDB): domain Bacteria; phylum Actinomycetota; class Coriobacteriia; order Coriobacteriales; family Coriobacteriaceae; genus Collinsella. The sequence goes on along the minus strand of URVD01000185.1, from coordinate 1,780 downwards.
GAAAGGGCGTCGTCGTCTTTAACTCCCCCGGTGCCAACAGCAACGCCGTCAAGGAGCTCGTCCTGGGCATGCTGGTGCTTTCGAGCCGCGGCGTCGTGCAGTCGATGAACTGGGTGCGCAACAACGCCGACGACCCCGAGATCCAGGTCGATGCCGAGAAGGCCAAGAAGGCCTTTGTGGGCCGCGAGCTCAAGGGCAAGCGCATCGGTGTCATCGGTCTGGGCAACGTGGGCTCCAAGGTCGCCAACGCCTGTGTCGACCTGGGCATGGACGTTTACGGCTACGATCCGTTCATTTCCGTCGAGCACGCGTGGGTGCTGAGCCGCGAGGTGCAGCGCGTGGGCACGCTCGAGGATCTGTGCCGCGGCTGCGACTACCTCACCGTGCACGTGCCCAGCAAGGCCGACACCATCGGTATGATCAGCACCGAGCAGATTAACCTGCTGGCGCCCGACGCCGTGCTCATCAACTACGCGCGCGAGACCATCATTGACGAGGACGCCGTCGACGCCGCCCTGCGCGCTGGAAAGCTCAGCTGGTTTAGCTGCGACTTTGCCACGCCCAAGACCGTCAAGATGCCCAATACGTTTATCACCACGCATTCGGGCGCCGGCACCGGCGAGGCCGAGGCCAACTGCGCCGACATGGCCATCAGCGAGCTCAAGGATTACCTGGAAAACGGCAACATCGCGCACAGCGTCAACTACCCCGCCTGCAGCATGGGCAAGGCGCGCGCCGCAAGCCGCATTGCCTGCCTGCATGCCAACGTGCCCAACATGATCGGCCAGATCACGGCCATTCTCGCCAAGGACAACGCCAATGTGCAGCGCATGACCAACGAGTCCGCTGGCGAGAACGCCTACACCATGTTCGACACCGATGAGCACCTGGACGGCAGCACGATCGAGGCGCTCAAGCAGATTCCGTCGATGTATCGCGTGCGCGTGATTAAGTAGCGCCGGCGCCAAACCTGCCAGACAGACCACGAAGCCCATTCGCCCCCCGTTTTCACGAAACGGGGGGCGATTTTGTTGCTCCGGACGACTTTAAAATGATACCCAGAACAAGTTTTTTCAGATAATCGATAGTGAGGCTCCAGTCGCTAAGCACGCCCGCTTTGATAAACAGCTTTATCAGGGACTTTAGTAGGTAAAAATCGGTCTCTATGTGCCGAATGTAAGTTGACTGTCTATTTTCCGAAACAACTTATTCTAGATAGCATTTTTAGGGTCCCTCCAAGGCAAAATTGAAGCCTTTTTGCGACCAGAACTCTAGCTCGCGCTACCGTTTACCCACCGCGCGACTACATTCCCGCCCAATCGATAAAAATCTCCTCACGAAGCCGCCGTTCGAGCTCCTGCTGTCGCGGCGTCTTGTCTTTCAGCGGCACATCGAGATAGGACATGATGAGCTCCATCACCACGCGGAAGGCATCGGAGTCGGCCAGCTGACCATAGGTCATCAGAACGACGGGATATCCCATGGCTTGCAAGGCCGTCGTTCGATCGGAGTCCGAAATCTTGGATTCAATGGATCCGTGAATGGCTTTACCCTGGCATTCAACCAGACACTCTCGGCTGCCGTCCTTATTTGCCAGCAGGATATCGGCATAGCGCCTATCAAGCCCCGAAATCAGGCGGGCGCTGCGCGTCATACGAATCTCAACGTTATTGGTAAGGCGCAGCCCTTCGCCGCCGCGCAACCTCGTAAGGCCAAACAGCATCGAAGCCTGGACCTCAAGCGGCGATGCCGCCACCCCCGTAATGCATTTCGCGGCACG
>URVD01000184.1 GCA_900551195.1 uncultured Collinsella sp. | reverse complement strand
CGTTCGTCATTGCGCTGGACGGGCTTGGGCGCACGGGGTGCGAGCTCAGGGCCGGCGGTTGCGGTGGGCTCGATACTTGACGTGCTCGAGCGTAGGTGTCCGCATCCGTCTACATATTGCGCTGTACCGCTGGCATCGAGTCGGCGTATGTCGGCGCGCTCGCTCGCGTAGCCCACAAAGAGCGAGATGCTGTCGCAGACCACGTGCTTATCGACTAGATCCAACACGGCGTTGTCGACCATTTCGCGCAAGACGGTGTAGGCCTGCTCGTAGGCATAGCCCTTCGAGAGCACCTGTCCTGTGGTGGTTGAGGTTGCCTGCGGGCGATACGCTTGGATATCGGCGATGGTTGTCGGCTCGCGCCCGAAGGCGTGGTCGATGAGATATTCGGCATTGACGCCGAGTTCATCGTAAAGCAGGTTTTCGTCGAGCGCGGCGACACCCATCAGGTCGTAGACGCCGTACTTTTCGAGCCGGGCTGCCACACCGGGGCCGATACCCCAGATATCGGTGATGGGTCGATGCGGCCAGATCTCCTTGCGAAAGGTTTCGTTATCGAGTATGCCGATGCGGCTGGGTACGTGCTTTGCGGTAATATCGAGCGCTACCTTAGCCTGGAATAGGTTGGGGCCGATACCGACGGTGGCCGTGATGCCGGTGCGCGCGAGGACCTCGTCGCGCAGCATGCAGGCGAACCCTTCGGCATCGGTGTGATAGAGGTCCAGATAGGGCGTCACGTCGATAAAGCATTCGTCGATGGAGTAGACGTGCACGTCCTGTGGGCTGACGAATTCCAGATAGATACCGTAGATTTGCGCCGACACCTCCATGTAGTGCTGCATGCGCGGTACGGCCTTGATGTAGTCGATACCGTCGGGAATCTCGAACAGACGGCAGCGGTTATGGATTCCGAGGTCTTTCATGGCCTGTGTGATGGCAAGGCAGATGGTCGTGCGCCCGCGCGATTCGTCGGCAACGACCAGGTTGGTGGTGAGCGGGTCGAGACCGCGGTCGACGCATTCGACGCTGGCGTAGAACGTCTTGAGGTCGATGCAGATATAGGTGTGACGCTCGTGTCCCACGCGTCCTCCCATCAAACACATGTTCTTATCGAATACTTGTTCGATAATACCCGCTCGTCCGGACATCGTCAAAACCTGTCCCTTTTTGGTAGGTATGGTCGTGCGGCTGCATCGGGTTTTTTAACGCAGCTCTAAAGAGTGCGAAACAGCTCGGAAAACCTTGCTTCGTAGCATGAGCCTAACAATCGATACCGCCTATACGCACGGAAGGGCTGTGGGAAAGATGGTCAATTATGGGTTTGGTATGCCGACACGCTTGGTTGCGGATGGGGATGTGGCTCGCTGGTGCGGGCGATTGGTTGCCCACTATGGCGGCACTAAGGCACTGGTCGTGCTGGGAGGCGACAAGCACACGCGTGATGAGCTCGTTTCGGCGGCGCTGGGCTCGCTCGATCGTGCCCTGCTCGAGCGCGTGCTTTTCCGCTGCGGCTCGGTTGAGGGCGACGGGGGAGACGAGCTGATCGACGAAGCCGTGGCCCTGGCGACCGACGAAGGGGTGGACTTTGTATTGGCGATTGGCGATGCCGATACTGCTGGCTTTGCGCGCGAACTCGCGCGTCGCATGGCGGCGCTCGATGCCGGTGAGGACGGTTTTGTCCCCTATGGATGCATTGTCTCGGAGGGCAAGGTGCCCGCTACGGTGGGAGCCGGCGAGGCTCCCGTTTTTGCCATCATCGCGCCCGAGCTGCTGGAGGGCATCGGGTCTCCTCTGCGTGAGTTACTCGGTAGCGTCTGCGCCGCGGCCTAATATTTGCCATAAAGGGATAGGTCATTTTTGATTGGTAAAGCGTTTGACCTGCCAAAATAAACCTGTCCCTTTTTGGTCGGTTGCCGTTTGGGGGCCGATTGGCAACGCTCGCTGATTGCAGTCTTGACCTGCGCTAGAATAGAGATATCTGAATATCCGGGCGTGCATGGAGGTGTGCGCCCGTATGCTGAGGAGGACTTTATGGCAACTGTTGCCGCACCTATCGACGCCACGTCGACTGACGCTTGGAAGGCGCTCGAGGCTCATCAGGAGAAGCTCGAGGCCGAGGGTATCGACCTCAAGGCCTGGTTCGCCGCTGACGCCGACCGCGTGAACAAGCTGAGCTTTGACGCCGGTGACCTGCACTTCGACCTGTCCAAGAACCTGGTGACCGACGAGACCGTCAAGCTGCTGTGCGATCTTGCCCGCGAGGTGAAGCTCGAGGAGCGCCGTGACGCCATGTTCTCCGGCGAGCACATCAACACCACCGAGGACCGTGCCGTCCTGCACACCGCGCTGCGCCGCCTGGCTAGCGAGAAGGGGCAGCTCGTCGTCGACGGCCAGGACGTTGTCGCCGACGTGCACGAGGTCCTCGACCGCATGTACGCCTTCGCCGAGCGTGTGCGCTCCGGTGAGTGGAAGGGCGTTACCGGCAAGAAGATCGAGCACCTGGTGTCTATCGGCATCGGCGGCTCCGATTTGGGCCCGGTCATGGCTTACGAGGCCCTGCGTCCCTATGCCGACGCCGGTATCGACTGCCGCTATATCTCCAACATCGACCCCAACGATCAGGCAGAGAAGCTCAAGGGCCTCGATCCCGAGACCACGCTCGTGATCATCGTCTCCAAGACCTTCACCACGCTCGAGACCCTCACCAACGCCCGTGAGGTCAAGACCTGGATGCTCGAGCAGCTCAAGGCTCAGGGCGCCATCGATGGCTCCGATGAGCAGAACGCCGAGGCCGTGGCAAAGCACTTCGTCGCCGTTTCCACCGCGCTCGAAAAGGTCGAGGCCTTCGGTATCGACCCCGCCAACGCCTTCGGTTTTTGGAACTGGGTCGGCGGCCGCTATTCCGTCGACTCCGCCGTGGGTCTGTCGCTGATCGTCGTGCTCGGCCCCGAGCGCTTCCAGCAGTTCCTTGAGGGCTTCCACGCCATCGACGAGTACTTCTGCAACACCCCGCTCGAGAACAACGCCGTCGCGCTGATGGGCCTGCTCAACGTCTGGTACGTCAACTTCTTCGGTTCCAAGAGCCACGCCGTGCTGCCGTACTGCCAGTATCTGCACCGCTTCCCGGCCTACCTGCAGCAGCTCACCATGGAGTCCAACGGCAAGCATGTCCGCTGGGACGGCAGCGCTGTGACCTCCGATACCGGTGAGATCTTCTGGGGCGAGCCCGGTACCAACGGTCAGCACGCCTTCTACCAGCTGCTGCACCAGGGCACCGTGGTGGTCCCGGCCGACTTTATCGCTTTCGCCAACACTGCCAACCCCGCAACCGACAGCGGCCAGGACGTCCACGAGCTGTTCCTGGGCAACTTCCTGGCCCAGACCAAGGCGCTCGCCTTTGGTAAGACGGCCGATGAGGTGCGTGCCGAGGGCACGCCCGAGCAGATCGTCCCGGCCCGCTGCTTTGAGGGCAACCGTCCGACGACCTCGATTTTT
>URVD01000183.1 GCA_900551195.1 uncultured Collinsella sp. | reverse complement strand
GAGGGCTCGCCGGTGCTCGACGACCTGAAGGGCCTGGCCGAGCAGGGTGTCGAGATTCTCACCTGTGGTACCTGCCTCGACCACTATGGCATTAAAGACCAGCTTGCGGTGGGCGAGGTCACCAACATGTACGTGATCGTGGAGAAGATGGAGCAGGCCGTGCGCGTCGTGCGCCCGTAGCGTATTGGTTGGAGTTGCCATGAGGGAGAAGCGCCCGGCGCTTGTCATCACGTTTCCCACCACGGCGGCCGCCATGGGCTGCGAGTCTCTGTGCCGTGAGCGTGGCCTTCCCGGGCGAACGATTCCCGTACCCGGAGAGGTTGCTGCCGGCTGCGGCCTGGCATGGAAAGCCCTGCCTGAAAATGAACCACTGCTGCGAAGCGAGCTTGCCGCGGCGGACGTTCCCACCGAGGGCTTTACTGTGATCGATATGTGGGAGGTCGTGCGATGATCTACCTGGATAACGCGGCGACGACCATGCACAGACCTCAGGCGGTCATCGATGCCGTGGTGCAGGCGATGTGCTCGCTCGGCAATGCTGGGCGAGGCGCCACGTCGGGTGCGCTCGACGCGGCGCGCACCATCCACAGCTGCCGCACCAAGCTTGCGCGCTTGCTGGGCTGCCCGCGGGTGGACCATATTTGTTTTACGCCCAACTCCACGGCGGCGCTCAACACCGCCATCAACGGCGTGGTGCGCCCCGGCGATCGTGTGGTCACGACGGTGCTCGAACACAACTCCGTGCTGCGTCCGCTCAACCGCCTGGCGGCAGAGCAGGGCGTGACTGTTGAGCATGCGGGCTGCGACGCGAACGGCGTGCTCGACTACGACGAGCTCGAGCAGCTGGTCACGCCGGGCACGCGTGCCGTGGTGGTGACACACGCCTCCAATGTGACCGGCAACGCGGTCGACATTGCACGCGTGGCTGCCATGGCCCATGCGGCCGGCGCGCTTGTGATCGTCGATGCCTCGCAGTCTGCCGGCACGGCGCATATCGATATGCAGGTCATGGGGCTCGACGTGGTGTGCTTTACCGGCCACAAGGGGCTCATGGGCCCGCAGGGGACCGGTGGCCTAGCCGTGGCGGAAGGCATTGACGTGGCTCCTTGGGCCATGGGTGGCACGGGCGTGCGCAGCTTCGATGCGCTGCAGCCGCAAGAGTGGCCCACGCGTCTTGAGGCGGGCACGCTCAACGGTCACGGTATCGCCGGCCTTTCCGCCGGCCTCGACGTTATCGAGGCCCAGGGCGGGGTAGAGGCGATTGCGGCACGCGAACGTGCGCTTGCCGAGCGCTTCCTCGCCGGCGTTCGCGACATTCCCGGCATTGCGCTCTACGGTGCGTTTGACCAGCCCGTGCGCTCGGCGATCGTTTCGCTTAACGTGGGCGATATCGATTCGGCCGAGGTCTCGGACGCGCTCATGCAAGGGTGGGGGATTGCGACGCGCCCCGGCGCCCACTGCGCTCCGCTCATGCACCGCGCACTGGGGACCGAGCGCCAGGGTGTCGTTCGCTTCTCGTTTGGGTATTTCAACACGGACGAGGAAGTCGACACCGCGATTGACGCTCTGCACGATTTAGCCTGCTAAAGCGTATATACTTGCGGGACGGGTCTTTTGCCCGTCCCGTTTTGTTTCGACCCGAAAGGTGGTCCTATGGCATCATCCGCCCCGCGCGGTCTGCGCTCCGACCATGTCCTCACCGTCGGCATCGCCCTGTTCTCGATGCTCTTTGGCGCCGGCAACCTCATTATTCCGCCGCTGCTGGCGCTGCAGGCAGGTTCTGCCACGCCGGTCGCCATGCTTGGCTTTCTCATCGCCGCCATCGGCTTGCCCGTTATGGGCTTTATCGCCGTGGCACTTGCCGGAACGGCGCGCGAGCTTGCCGGCCGCGTGCACCCCAAATTTGGCGAGTTCTTTGTCGCGGCGGTGTATCTGGCTATCGGTCCGTGTCTGGCCATTCCGCGTACCAGTTCCACGGCCTTCGAGATGCTGGTGCCGCTGCTGCCCGAGGGCGTCTCGCTCGCCACGGCTCGCCTGGTGTTTGCCGTCGGGTTCTTTATCGTCGCATTTGCGCTCACGCTGCGTCCCGGCGTCATCACGCGCGTACTCGGCCGCATTACGGGCCCCGCGCTCATCGCCCTTATCGTATTGGTCGTGGGCGCTGCCGTGGTCTCGCCGCTGGGTTCCGCTGCCGCGCCGCAGGCTCCTTACGATGCCGGTGCCGCCGTGCAGGGCTTTTTGACCGGTTATCAGACCATGGACCTGCTCGCGTCGCTCGCCTTTGGCATCATCATCGCCGAGACCATCCACGAGCTGGGCGTTACCGACGACAAGCGCGTGGCCTTCGAGATTTCGCGCTCCGGCGTGATCGCTGGTGTGCTCATGGCCATCATCTACTGCGGTCTGGCGCTTGCCGGCACGCAGCTGAGCACCGTGATGCCCGATGCCACCAACGGAGCCGCCATCCTCGCCCGCTCGGCCTCCATGCACTTTGGCCTTGCCGGCACGGTCGTGGTCTTTGCGATCTTCTTCCTCGCCTGCATGAACGTATGCATCGGTCTCATCAGCTGCTGCTCGCGTTACTTCTGCGAGACGTATGTGGTCGAAGGGGGAGCAGAGGCTTCCGAGGAGGCCATGCGCCGTCCCTTTGCGATACTCGCCTTTGTGTTCGCGGCGTTTTCGTGCGTGCTCTCAAACGTGGGTCTCGACGTGATCCTCATGTTCTCGGTGCCCATGCTCAACGCCCTGTACCCTGTTGCAATTGTTCTGGTGCTTATGGGCCTAGTGCACGGTTTTTGCGACGCGCATCCGCAGGTGTGGGTCTGGGTCGGCGGCGTTGTCGCGGTGCAGAGCGTGATCACCTCGATCCGCGACGCGTTCTTTGCAGGCGTGTGGCTGCCGTTCGATGCGCTGCCGCTGGCCGACATTGGAGCCGCATGGGCGCCGGTTGCCGTGGTGGCGTTTGTGATTGGCCTGCTCCACAGCCGGTTTGTCGCACATTCGAGGAGCTAGGGTATCGTCGCTTGCACAGGCGGGGAGTCTCCCCTATAATTTCCTTCGCTTTGGGACACGCAAGGTTTAGACCTTAGCTGCTCAACACCTTCGGGACGTGGCGCAGTTTGGTAGCGCGCCTGCTTTGGGAGCAGGATGTCGCAGGTTCAAATCCTGTCGTCCCGACCATATCTTGCGGGCGTAGTTCAATGGTAGAACCCCAGCCTTCCAAGCTGATGACGCGGGTTCGATTCCCGTCGCCCGCTCCAAGTAATTTGCAGGTCAGAGGTACGTTTACTTCTGACCTGTTTTGTTTTGACCGTCCGACGCGGGGCCTTTGCATTGGCAATGCTCGTCCCTGCTGATTAGGAAAGAAGTGACTGACATGGCAGATTTCAAGGCAGAATACCCCATCCCCGACTGCCTGGCGCCTGCCGCAATCGAGACCAAGACCGAGGCCGCCGGCGTTACCAAGGCCAGTCTGCCTGCCTCGCAGGCATTTTTG
>URVD01000182.1 GCA_900551195.1 uncultured Collinsella sp. | reverse complement strand
CGTTTATTGGAGGGGCGGGTCGTAAGTAGGCGAGGGGCGGGAGAGCGGCGGCTTGTGCGATGGGCGCGGCGCGGCCGCGCTTGGCCAACGGTGCCTTGGCACATCCTCGGCAGCTTGCCCTAGAGCTTGTGGTGGCGCTCTTCCTTACGTTCCTCAGCTGCCTGCTCCTCCTGCTTAAAGGCGGGGTCGTCGGGGGTGACGAGCTCGTCCTCGTGCGTGCGCTTGTTGTAATGGTGGCGCAGCACGGGCTCAAACAGGTGCAGGTGCTTGGCGAAGGCCGCCGAGCCAATGGCGAGCACGGTAAAGATGAGCACGCGCATGGGCACCTCGACCTGGTTAATCGCGGCGGCGCCGGCCGAAAGCATGATGCACCAGGCATAGATGAGCAGCACAGCCTGTTTTTGGTTGTAGCCTTCTTGGATCAGGCGGTGGTGGATGTGGCCCTTGTCGGCCTGCCCGATGCTAATGTGGGCGCGCTTGCGGCGCACGATGGCGCTAAACGTGTCGATGATGGGCACGCCGGCAACGATGAGCGGGATGATAAGCGAGGTGAGTGCGGCGGTGCGGCTCACGTTGAGCAGCGAGATGGAGCCCAGCGCAAAGCCCAGAAGCAGCGACCCCGAGTCGCCCAAGAAGATGCTTGCGGGGTTGAAGTTGTAGCGCAAAAAGGCCAGACAGGCGCCAAAGAGCGCAATGGAGAGCGCGGCGGCGTCGATGCGGCCCGAGAGAACGGCCATCGAAAACATGGTGAACGACGCGATGCCGCAGATGCCCGTGGCCAAGCCGTCGAGGCCGTCGATGAGGTTAATGATGTTGGTGAATGCCACCAGATAGATCACGGTAATGGGGTAGGCGAGCCATCCGAGCATGATCTCGCCGGGAGCAAACGGGTTGACGATGACGCCGATCCGCAGGCCGCCCATGCAGGCGATAAGCGCGGCGAGGACCTGTCCGGCCAGCTTTTGCTTGGGCTTGAGTTGGAAGACGTCATCGATAGCGCCGGTCGCAAAGATGACGGTAAAGGAGAGCGCCAGCATGGGATAGCTAATGTGAAGGCGCGGGTGCGGCACCAGGACGGGTGGCCAGCCTAGGTGCCAGGTGCCTAGGATTTGCACAGTGCAGGCGACGACCAGGCCCAAAAACACCGCCGTTCCGCCCAAACGCGGGATGGGCTTGGTGTTGATGCGGCGCTTAGAAGGATAGTCGACGGCGTCGAGCTTAATTGCCAAGCGCTTGACCAGGGGCACCATGAGGAAGGTCGTGATAAAGGCCGCCGCTGCCACGCATAGGTACGGTATGTAGCTCGGGGATGAAGCCATGAATCTAAAAACCGCCAAGCGTCGAAGGAAAAGGTCAGAAGAACGCCATGCGCAAAGGGCATAGCCGAACCATAATACTCGACCAAGGGGGGTGCATGGAATTGCACGCAGCGATAATCACGCGCTTACCAGATATTGGGATGTTGTCGATGGCTTGTCGGGATGCCGACGGGGATCCATATGGACCGTGATGGTGATTTTCGGCAAAAGAAAACCACCCCCCACGTTACGAAAATGAACCCACCTAAAACAGGTGGGTGCCCTCATCGACTGTTCCAGCGTCCTTAACAACGAAGGATACCTGTACTAGGTACGACTGTGTGGGCTCCCTAAATAAACGCGACGGTTCACCCAGTTGCTCCGCGGGGGGCGGAATACCTACATCATAAAGCGGCACTTTATTGATTCCAGTCTTGACATTACAAAAATCGTGTCGGACGATTACGGCGCCTTGGGGCTCGAGCCGTCTACGCGGCCTGGCCCTTTACGTTTGAGCTGCTGAATCGTTGTTTTGGAGCATGGTTTTATGCCGACGTCGTTGACCGAACTTTTTTCGCCCGCCTGCCATTTGTGTCCGCGCCGTTGCGGTGCGGCGCGCGACGAGGGCACGCGTGGCGTGTGCGGCGCCGACAACACGCTTAAGGTGGCCCGCGCAGCGCTTCATATGTGGGAGGAGCCGCCTATCTCGGGCGAGGCCGGTTCGGGCACGATCTTCTTTAGCGGCTGCTCGCTTAAATGTATCTACTGCCAGAACCACGAGATCTCGACCGGCAATTTTGGCCTTGAGATTTCGCCTGAGCGCCTGGTCGAGATTATGCTGGAACTGCAGGACCAGGGTGCCAACAACATCAATTTGGTGACGGCGACGCACTATGCGCACCTGTTGCCTGCCACGATTGCCGCGGCACGGACGCGCGGGTTGGTCATCCCAATTGTCTACAACACGAGTGGTTACGAGCGCGCGAGTGCCGTGGCGGCGCTGGGCGACCTGGTCGATGTGTGGCTCACCGACTTTAAATATGCCGATGCCGGGCTTGCGCAGTCGCTTTCTCATATTAAGGATTACCCGCGCGTGGCCGTGTCGGGCCTGGCACAGATGGCGTGCGAGATCGAGCGCCGCGGGGGAGAGTTGGTGGACGAGGACGGGCTTATGAAGCGTGGCATGATCGTGCGTCACCTGGTGCTTCCGGGGCATGCAGACGATTCGTGTCGCGTGCTGGACCTGGTGTGGCAGACGGTGGGCGACGTGCCGATCTCGGTTATGAACCAGTACACGCCCAATGCGCTCATGCGCGAGCAGGGCGGCGACCTGGCACGCGCCGTGACGCGTGAAGAGTACGAGCAGGTGCTCGACCATGCCGACGACCTGGGTTTTACGACGATGTTCTGGCAAGAGGGCGGCGCGGTAGACGAGAGCTTCACCCCGGCCTTCGACACCACCGGCGTCCTCACCAGCGCAAAGTAGAGCGCACGCTGATGATTTTTCTGGGACGGGGATTAAAAAATCATCGAGAGGATCGCCTGTTCGAAAAGTTGTCAAAATAGCCGCGTCCCAAAAAGACTGGTTATTGGGCGTTGACAGTTGGCGAGCCGTAGGTAAAATATCGACTTGTCCTGGGGACGTAGCTCAGTTGGGAGAGCGCTGCCGTCGCATGGCAGAGGCCGAGGGTTCGACTCCCTTCGTCTCCACCCATGGATTTGATAAGCCGCTGACATTGTGTCGGCGGCTTTTTTTAAAAGAAAGGGCTATATCATGGCCGAGCTTGAGTCCCAACCATTGTCCGACGAGGAGCGCGCCGAGTTGGAAGAGCTCCGCGCTGAGAAGGCCCGCCGCGAGGCTCGGGAAGAGGCCCGTCGCGAGCGTGAGGAGCTGGCTGCCCTGCGTGCCGAGCGTGCGAAGGCCGAGGAGGCCGCCGCGAACGCCGCATCCGCATCGGCGCCCGCGCCCGCACCCAAGCCCGCTGCTGCGAAGCCTGCACCTGCCGCGCCCAAACCTCAGCCTAAAAAGGCCGCTCGTTCCAAGTCCGTCGAGCCCAAGCCGAGCCGTGACGAGATGACCTTTGCCCAGCGCATGGTTACCTCCAAGGAGCCTATGGGCGAGAACGAGATCCCTGGCATGGCGCCGGCTCAAAAAATCATCATTGTCCTTGCCCTCATCGCGTTTGTCATCTTTATGGGCTACACGATCCT
>URVD01000181.1 GCA_900551195.1 uncultured Collinsella sp. | reverse complement strand
GCGGTTGCCCTGCGATATTTCCCCAGATAAAACCTGCCAAAATAAACCTGTCCCTTTTTGGTAGGTTAAACGGCGTAACTTAAAGGTTCATGTTGCCGTGGATGTAGGGGGTGACCTCGGGGGAGATATGGCCGCAGCCCAGCTCGCGCAGCGTGGACTCGATGGCGGCGGGCAGCGGGGTCTTGCCTTCGGCGTCGACGGCGGCACCGCTGAGGGCGGCGATCTTGGCGACATCTGCCGGGGCGGCTTCGATATGCATGCAGCCGCCGACGAGGCGTGCGCGGACCTGGTCCAGGCCAAGGTCGTGTAGGTAGTCCTCACAGGTGCGGATTACATCGACCTTCTCGCGCGTGAGCTCCTCGCCCGTGGGGACTCGCGTGGCCAGGCAGGCTCCTGCCGGCAGGTTCCAGACGGGGTATCCCCAGGCGCGTAGCAGCTCGCGCTCCTCGTCCTTGGTAAAGCCGACCTCCATAAGCGGCGAGCGCACGCCGAGCTCCTGGGCGGCGCGCATGCCGGGGCGGTAGTCGCCGCGGTCGCTTGCGTTGCTGCCGTCGATGACGGTGGGAAAGCCCAGCGACTTGGCGTGGTTGACGATGGCGGTAAAGCCGGCGCGCTTGCAGTGGTAGCAGCGGTCGGCGTCGTTGCAGGCTACCTGGGGGAGCTGCAGCTGATCGACCGAGAGGTTGAGTACGGGAAGCTTAAAATGCGGCCCCTCATCGGCCTGCCCGTCAACCGCCCGCTCAAACGAAGCCTGCTCGGGCGTGCCGATGAGCGGCGTGGTGAGGTGAACGAGAAGCGTGCTGGCGGGCATGATGCGGGCGCAGACCGCGGCCAAAAAGCTGCTGTCGACGCCACCGGAAAAGCCGATGGCGACGCGTCCGTATGCTAAAAGCAGCTGCTCGAGCGCTGCGAGTTTGTCCTGAAGCCCCTCTGCGGGTGCGGTGGTGTCTGAAAGCATAAGTCGATCCTTGCCGTTGAGTACTCGGTCGAAAACTATAATCCTACCGAGTCGCTTGTCATAAGACTTCTATCTATGTAACGAAAGTGCAATATGGTATATACGTTATATACAAGTTTACAGGTGCGGTAAAGTTGCGGGAGTACAGCAGCGCGAAGCGATGGGGGACCGATATGATCAAGGCCGTTATTTTTGACATGGACGGAACGCTGGTCGATACCGAGCGTTTGGGTATCAAGGCGTGGAAGGCGGGCGCGGCCGAGCTGGGATTCGCGATTGATGATGCGCTGATCCATCAGTTTATCGGTCGCACGCTGCCCGATGTCATGGAGATCCTTGATGAGCATTACGGCAGCTGCGAAACCGCTGAGGCAATCTATCGTCGCCATAGGGAGATTCGCGACGAGATGGTCAAGACCGATCTGGAGCTTAAGGACGGTGCCGCCGAGTGCCTCGACGAGCTGCTGGCTGCGGGCTATCACGTGGGTCTTGCGACGTCATCGCGCCACGTTACGGCCGAGCGCAACCTCAAGACGGTTGGCCTCTTTGACAAGTTTGAGACGGTGACCTGCGGCGAGGACGTCGTGCGCGGCAAGCCCGACCCCGAGATGTACCTGCTCGCCTGCGAGCGCGCGGGCTTTGCCCCCGAGGAGTGCGCCGTGGTCGAGGACTCACGCAACGGTTGCGTCTCGGGCATCACGGCCGGTTGCCATGTGTTTGCCGTTCCCGACATCGTGCCGCTGCCGCAGGACGTGGTGGACGGCTGCGAGGCTGTGCTCGATACGCTGTTCGATCTGACAGCCGCGGTCAAGGTCGTGTGTTAGCGTTCGCACGCGAGTCGCCATGCCCCGCGCCCGATCCCGCAGGACGGCGACGGCAACGGCGCCCGCGCGGAGGCACTGTTCTAAAAAATGGAATTGAATCCATTTTTGCAAAAAAGCTAATGAAAAATGGATTACATTCCATAAAAATCCGTAGCCGCAGGTTCGGCTAAACGGGGAAGGCCCGTGGGGTCAGCAAAAACGCCGCAGCGGGGCTGTTTCCGTTGCGGCGTTTTTTTGTTACAGGTAGGCGCCCAGGTTGATGTCGGTTGTCGGGACTATGGGTTGGCCCGTCGGATGCGGCTTGGCATTTTGGGTGCTTACGCGCTCGAGCAAGAAGGGACGTACGATTTCCTGACGGTTGATGTCCTCGGTGGCCGGGACCGTGGTGACGGTGCGCGCGGCGGAGCCGATGCGGACTCGTTTGGTCTTGGCGGCAGGTTTATCCTCGATTTGTTCCATGAGCAGCTGCACGCCCTTGCGGCCGATCTCGTAGCCCGGTGGTGCTACCGTGGTGAGGGGGACCGATCCGCTCCAGGCAAGCGGGTTGCCATCGCAGCCGGCCACGCGGACCTGCTCGGGGACGGAGATGCCTTTGTCTATCAGCGCCGAGATAACGCCCGACGCCAGTACGTCGGTCAGGCCGACCACGAAGTCAGGGCGCTCGTCCGCGGGGCGCTCAGCGATTTGGGCACCGATGCCGTAGCCGTCGGCAGCGGTATTCCATTCGCCGGCGTCGATGACTTCGATCTTGATATCGGGATGCAGGGCGAGGGCCTTGTGGATGCCAAGTACGCGCAAGGTGAGCTGCATAAATGCCGCTCTGCCCACAACGGTGATATGGCGTGCGCCACGGGCAACGGCGAGCTCGGCGATAATGCGGCCTTGTGCCTCGTTGTCGGCAGCCACGTAATAACCGGGCTCGGAGCAGTGGATGTCCAGATGGACGATCGGCACGGGCATTTTGGTCATGGCGGGGTGCCAGTCGGGAGACGCCATGGGCTGAACCATGACGCCGGACATCTGCGTGCCCATAAAATAGCGCAGGTAATGATCCTCGAGAATATCGTCGTTATCGGCATTGGCGATGAGCAAGTCATAGCCGTGCTTGCGTGCCTCGTTGTGGGCACCGCTGGCAATTTGGAGCGAAAAGCCGTGGTCGAGACGGGGGAGGACCAGGCCAAAGGACTTGGTGGTGCCGCCCGCGAGCTGACGGGCGCTTTGGTTGGGCAGGTAGCCAAGGCGATTAATGGTCTCGTTGATGAGCTTGAGGGTTTCGGGGCGCAACCTTTCGGGGTGGTTGAGCGCGTTGGATACCGTGCCCAGCGAGACCCCTGCCTCGCGCGCGACGTCGCTGATTTTTACCTTTGCCATAGCGGCCCCTTTGATGCGTTTCAAGTACAAGCCAGATTGTAGCATCGCCCGCCCCCAGGGTGTCAAAACCTGCCAATTAGGGACAGGTTTATTTTGGCAGGTTTTATCTGGGGAAACGCCGTTGCCAGCGCGACCACCACGAAGGGGGCAGGCACCTTTGTGGTGGCTTGAGCTGCCCGGGCCTTCAATTGTCTCGATCTGTAACATCTGGACGGCAAAACCGGCTCTACCTGTTACAGATCGAGACATAGTGCTGGGGCCGAACCGTAATGTCTTGATCTGTAACACTAAGCCGGCTTATTGCGGCCCAGATGTTACAGATTGAGATCTTTCGCCGGGATAGGCCGCCGCGCCGGTCCAAACCACCACAAAGGTGCC
>URVD01000180.1 GCA_900551195.1 uncultured Collinsella sp. | reverse complement strand
TCTATGCAAAGATACACGAATTTACCCAAATCTTATTCTGCCAACCGGCATTTTACTGCTGGGCCTCGTTTGTGACCCCGTCGGTGGCCTCGTGGAGGTGCCCTGCCAAAACCGCAACGCCATCGGCGTGGCAGCGGCCTTTAGTTCGGCACAACTCGCCCTCGCAGGAATTAAGAGCCTGGTTCCGTTTGACCAGATGGCACATGTCATGCTCTCAGTGGGCCACGCGTTGCCGGCCACGCTGCGCGAGACGGCAAAGGGCGGCATCGCGCAGGCTCCGGCCGCACTTTCAGCCTGTGCAAAATGCGGTGTGTGCGGATAACGGCTAAGAACGACTCAAAGGTGGGACAAATGTCCCACCTCTTTTGAATGCCACCGTTTCCGTACCACAAACAGCAGGGCAATCGCTATAATGCAAGCCCAGTAAAAACACGATGAGCCGCAAGGCGAAATTCGAAGGATATGCATACGATGTCGCAAAACGATCGAACTCAACTGATTCCCGATCCGCAGCAGCCGAGCAGGCACACCGGCGGCGTTCAGTCGCCGCGTCCTATCGCGCCGAGCCACGGTCAGCAGCGTGGTGCGGCAAACGCTTCGCAACGCCCGAACCAGCAGCGCCAGCAGCGCCAGGCAAACGGCAATGCGCCCAAGCAGCCCCCAACGCACGCCCGAGGCGATCGCGGCCCCGCGCGCAAGTCCCCCGAGAACAATAAGTCAGGCAAAAAGACGACGCTCTTTGTCGTCTTAGGTCTTATCGTCATTGTCTATATCGTAGGCGTCGTAGCGTTTTCGCAGGTAGCCTACCCCAACACCACCATCGCCGGCGTCGACGTCTCGTTCTCCAACGCTTCGTCTGCCGCCACCAAGGTCAACTCAGCGTGGAAGCACTATAAGCTCACCGTGGCGGGCGATGACTTTAGCTGGACCTATCAGCCCGAGTCCGATGAGCCCATTGTCGACGGCGAAGCTGCCGCAAAAGAGATTATCAGCCACAACGAAGCCTTTGTATGGCCGGTCCGCCTTGTGGAATCCTTAAGCGGAAAGACCAAAACAACCGCTACCTCCAACGAAGTCGATCTTGATCAAGACGTCGACCTGTCCATGCTCTCCGACACTTTTGACCAAAAGAAGTTTGAGAAGGATCTGGGCGCCGCCATCGACGAGTTTAACGAGGGCCGCTCGGGCACGTTCGAGGCCAATAGCTCCTATGACGAGCAGGCCGGCAAGTTTGCCGTCGAGAAGGCGCGCTCCAACGAAAAACTCAACCGCGAGCATGTCATTAAATATGCCGAGCTCGAGCTTGCCTCGCTGGCCGAGACCGTAGATCTTTCCAAGCTCGGCAACGATGCCTATGAGCCGCTCAATGGAACGCTAACCGATGATCAGATTCAGGCCGCATGCGATGCCGCCAACAACTTCCTGGGCGTCAACGTGACCCTCAAGCTCAACGGCGAGGATGCCGGCAAGGTTGATGGCAGCTCCGTGTTGCAGTGGATCAGCTTTGCCGATCCGGCCAACCCCACGCTCGATACGTCGCAGATCGGCAGCTGGGCAGCCGAGCTCGCCAACGGCTTTAATACCGTGGGCTCCACTCGCTGGTGGACGCGCGCCGATGGCAAGCAGTGCGCCGTCGAAGGCGGCGACTTTGGTTGGTCCATCGACAGCAGCTCGCTCGCCAAGCAGGTCGAGGACGCCATTAACAACAAGCAGACCGGCGAAATCGAGATCAAGTACTCCCAGAAGGCCGACACCTTTACCGCAAAGGGAGAGCCCGACTGGAAGGCGTATATCGACGTCGACCTGTCCGAGCAGCACGCGCGCTACTATGACGAGAGCGGAAATATCGTTTGGGAGGCCAACTTTATCTCGGGCAAGCCGGGCGAGGACGCCACGCCCGAGGGCGTCTGGCAGATCAACAGCAACGACGGCGGCAGCACCCTGATCGGAGCCAAGGACCCCGAGACCGGCAAGCCCAAATACGAGAGTCCGGTGAGCTACTGGATGCCGTTTGAGGGCAACATGATCGGCTTCCATGATGCCACCTGGCAAAACGACAAGAGCTTCGATAACGCCGAGTCGTACAAATGGTGCGGCAGCCACGGCTGCATCAACCTGCGCCTGGCAGACGCCAAGGCACTTCACGACTGCATCAAAGTCGGCCTGTGCGTGGTCGTGCACTCGTAGTGCAACGCGCACATTCATACAACGTGGAACCGCTGCGACCAATCTAACAGTTCCGAAAGAAACCGTTCTATGCGCCCGCCCCAACCGGTGGGCGCATATAATTATCGAGGTTCTTTCTATAAAGGAGACGCTATGCCGAATGTCCCCACGATCACCCCGGGCCCAGATGATACCGAGCGCACGCCCGAAGGTGCCACCGAAACGATTCCTCTGATTACAAACGTACATGCCGATAAGCAGAGCGGACGCGCGAACGATGCGACCGAGATTTCCGATGAAGAGGCATATGCCAAGCTCAAGGCAAAACGTGCCGAACGTCGACGCAAAAAGCTGATTCGACGCGGCATTGCCGCCGGCATCGTGGGTGTCATCGCGCTCATTGCTATTGTTGCAACCCTGGTTATCAATGCGCAGCCACAGGGCGATAGCAGGCCTGCGACCGACATGGTGACCGAGGGCACGTTTAGCACAACGGTCGAGGCGAAAGGCCAGCTCAAACCCATTTCGTCCTCAGTGGTCTCCCCTTCTGTCGACGGTACGGTCGATTCGATCAACGTGCAGGCAGGCCAATCCGTCAACGAGGGCGACGTGCTTATGACCATTAAAAACGACGAGCTCGATCGCAACGTTGCCGAGGCGCAGCGTGCAGTTGCAGCCGCCCAGGAAGACCTCGCCAACGCGCAGAAAGCCGCAACCGCCGCGCAGACCACCCCAACGACGGACGTCGATGGAGCTTCCGCAGCGGCTGGCGTCTCCGCCGCATCAGCGGACACGAACGCCGTATCGGCCGCGCAGCGCAGCCTCGCATCGGCCCAGGCAAACCTCGATCAGGCTAACGCCAAGGCCGCCAGCCGTACGGTCACGGCCCCGAGCTCGGGCAACATCGTGGAGCTCAACGCCAAGGTGGGCGCCACGGTAACAGGCGGCATGATCATGGGCGAAAGCGATACGAGCGGCGGCAAACAGTGCATGCAGATCGCCGACCTATCCAAGATGAAGGTGACCGTGCAGGTGGGCGAAAAGGACATCGCCAAGATCGCCGTTGGGCAGAGCGCCAACGTCACGTATCCCGCGTTTCCCGATATCGTGAGCCAAGGCACCGTCACGGCTATCGCCTCGGTGGCAAACTCTGACGCCGCCAACGGTGACGGCAGCAGCGTAACCTTTAACGTCGACATTCTCATAGAGGCGCCCGACGCGCGCCTGAAGCCGGGCATGACGGCCGAGGTATCAGTGGTGACCGAGCAGCTCGACGACGTGGTGATGGTGCCGACGATGGCGCTCATGACCGAAGACGGCGAACACTATTACGTCAACGTGGCGACTGATGACGAGGGCAAGCAAACCCGTCGCGTGAAGGTGA